>DATIPQ010000048.1 GCA_035471785.1 Acidobacteriota bacterium | reverse complement strand
CAAGCGCCTGATGCGCCAGTTGCTGACCGAGACGGCGCTGCTGTCGCTGCTGGCGGGCGCCGCCGGACTGCTGGCCGCCGACCTGACCCTGGACGCCCTGCGCTGGATCGGCGGCAGCGGACTGCCCCGCCTGCAGGAAGCCGGACTCGACCTGAGCTTCCTGGCCCTGGCCATGGGGCTCTCGCTGGTCACGGGCATCGCCGCCGGACTGGTGCCGGCCTGGCAAGTCCCCCGCACCGACCTCAACAGCGTCCTCAAGATCAGCGGACGGCGCACGGGCGGCGGATCGAGCGAGCGGGCCCGGCGCTGGTTCGTGACGGCCGAAGTGGCCATCGCCTTGATCCTCCTGACGGGAGCCGGGCTGCTCATGCAGAGCTTCTCCAACCTGCTGGCGGTGGATCTGGGCTTCCGCACCCAATCGGTCATCAGCGGCCGCGTGGCCCTCAGTTCGGCCCGCTATGCCGACCAGGCCTCGATCATCGCCTTCTACCGGGATCTTCTGCAACGGCTGGACGCCCATCCTGAGACTCGAGAGGTCGGATTGATCAGCCACATGCCCCTCAACGGCTCCGACGAGACTTGGAGCTTCGGCGTGGAAGGCTATCAGCTTCCTGCTCCGGGAATGGAGCCGGAAGAGCAGGGACGCATCGTCAGTTCCGGATTCTTCCGCGCGCTGGGCATCCCGCTGCTGGAAGGGCGTCTCTTCGACCAGCGCGAGAGCCCCGAGGGGCCCTATTCGGTCATCGTCAGCGAGTCCGCCGCCCGCAAGTACTGGCCCGGCCAGAGCGCGCTGGGACGCCGCATCAGGCTCTGGGGCCTGGAGGCCGACGGTCCCTGGCGGACGGTGGTGGGAGTCGTGGGCGACATCCGCTTTGCGGGCGCTCAGGAAGAGGCTGTTCCCTTCGTCTATTATCCCTACACCCAGCACACCCGCAGCGGTCTGACGCTGGTGGTGCGGGGTGAGGGCGATCCCCGCCAGTTGACGGGGCTGCTGCGCAGCCAGGTGGAAGCCATCGATCCGCTGCAGCCTCTCCACTCCGTCCACACGCTTCAGGAGTTTTACCAGGACACCTTGGCGCGTCCCCGCTTCAGCCTCTTCCTGCTGGGCGCCTTCGCCCTGGTGGCGGTGACGCTGGCGGTGGTGGGCGTGTGCGGGCTGATCGCTTATTTCGTGGCCGAAAACCGCGCCGAAATCGGCATCCGCATCGCCTTGGGCGCGTCCCGGCGCGACATCCTTCGCCTGGTGCTGCGCCAAGCCTTGCGCATGACCGCTGCAGGGGTGGCCCTGGGACTGCCCGCTTCCCTGCTCTTCGGAATCTGGATGCGCGGCCTGCTCTTCGGAGTCTCTCCTATCACACCCTGGCCTTACCTGGCGCTGGCGGCGGCGCTGCTGGCGGCTGCCCTGGGCGCCTCCCTGCTCCCCGCCCGCCGCGCCCTCAGAGTCGACCCCCTGGAATACTGCCGCTAGCGGGGACCGTGCAGGGGGCCTGGCATGCTAGCATCTACGCGATGCAAGCCACCGAGGATGTCCGCCGCAAGATCGATGAGGTCTACCGGGAGGAATCCCGAAGGATCTTCGCCACCCTGATCCGGCTGCTGGGCGACTTCGATTTGGCCGAGGAAGCGCTGCACGAAGCCTTCACCGCGGCCGTGGAACAGTGGGAGAGCGAGGGCATGCCCGACAATCCCAGGGCCTGGCTGGTCTCCACCGGACGTTTCAAGGCCATCGACACGATTCGCCGCAGGAAAACCCGGGGCAACACGGTGGCTCAGATCCCTTCCGCGCCGATTTCCGCCCAGCCCGACATTGAGGAACTGGACGAAGCCCAGTTCCGCGACGACCACCTGCGGCTGATCTTTACCTGCTGCCACCCTGACCTGCCCCCCAACACCCAGGTGGCCCTCACCCTGCGCGAAGTCTGCGGCTTGACCACCGAAGAGATCGCCACGGCCTTCCTCTCCCGCAAATCGAAAATCGCCCAGCGCATCGTGCGAGGCAAGGCCAAGATCCGCGACGCCAAGATCCCCTACCGGGTTCCCTCCCGCTCCGATCTGCCCCATCGCCTCGATTCGGTGCTCTCCGTCATTTATCTGGTCTTCAATGAGGGGTATTCGGCGTCCTCGGGCGACGCAGCCATTCGCTCAGACCTGTCCGGCGAAGCCATCCGCCTGGGCAAAGTGCTCCTGGAACTGCTGCCCGATCCCGAAGTGATGGGCCTGCTGGCGCTGATGCTGCTGCACGAATCGCGGCGCACGGCCCGCACCACGCCGGACGGCGACCTGATCCTGCTGGAAGACCAGGACCGTTCGCTTTGGGACCAGGCCAACATCTCCGAGGGGAGGCTACTGGTGGAACGTGCGCTGGCCTCGGGACGATTCGGCACCTACACCCTGCAGGCGGCCATCTCGGCGGTGCACGCCGATGCCGCAAGCGCTTCGCAAACCGACTGGGCCCAAATCGTCTCCCTCTACGACCTGCTGCTGCGGGCCGAGCCCTCGGCCGTGGTGGAACTCAACCGGGCCGTGGCCGTGGCCATGCGCGACAGGCCCGAGGACGGCCTGAAGCTGATCGATGCCATCCTTGCCCGCGGCGAGCTGTGTGACTATCACCTGGCTCACGCCGCCCGGGCCGACCTTTGCCGCCGGGCGGGCCGGACCGCGGAGGCCAAGGCCGCTTACCGGCGGGCACTGGCTCTCACGGTGCAGGAACCGCAACGCCGCTTCTTCGCCAAGCGCCTGCGGGAGATGAAGTGAAAATTTTTCGGGCCCCATGTCGAAATCCGCGCCGCCGCTTCGACTAGGGGGCGGAAAGAGATTTTCAACATCGTTCTTAAGGAGGAACCATGAGATTCATCTGTTTAGGCTATGCTGACCTGACCAAGTGGGAATCGATGAGGGAAGACGAGCGCCAAGCGTTCATGGAGAAATGCTTTGCCTACGATGACGAGCTGCGCCGCGCCGGACACTTTGTGGGAGGAGAGGCGCTGCAAGGCACCGAAAACGCTGTCACCCTGCGCATGCGCGACGGCCGCATCGATGTCACCGACGGCCCCTATGCCGAAACCAAAGAGCAGATCGGAGGGCTGTTGTTTCTGGAGGCCAGGGACCTCAACCACGCCATCGCGCTGATGTCCAAACATCCCGGCGTCGGCTTCGGCCCCTTCGAAATCCGCCCGGCCAACGAAGAGATCAACAAGCTGCTGGCCGAACGCGACGAAGCGGTCGGCAAGAGCCGGTCCTAGTGCGGCGCGTCAGAAGTTTTGAGCCACCCTGTCGCGGTAGGCGGGTATGGAGAAGGAACTCCCGGCCATGAAGAAAGATCCGGCTTTTTGGCCGGGAGGCCTTCTATGGCTCATTTTTCCGACGCTTATTCCGGTAGGAGCTCGGGTGGAGGCTGGTAGTCCGGCACCCGATTGTGGATCGGGGGCAGCGAGCGCAGATAGGCGTAGATGGACTTCAAGTCCTCGTCGCTCATCTTCGAGTAGAAGGGCCAAGGCATAGGCGGCTGGATGGGCCGCGACTGCCCCATATGACGACCGCTCCGAATGGCGTTGATGAACATCTCCTCGCTCCAGATCCCCAGCCCGGTGTTTTCATCGGGTGTCAGGTTGGCGGAATAGGAAATGCCCCACGGACCGAAAAACGCCGTATTGGTTCCCACCCCGGCCCAGGTCCAAGTCTCGTCAAGCAAGGGAGGGGGGCTCAGGCGCATGTCTTGGGGGTGGCCCGAAAGCATCCGGCTCATGTCAGGACCGGGACCATCGGGACCCATGACCATGGGCGTGTGACAGTCGTTGCAGACCCCGATGTTGACCAGGTAGCGGCCACGCTCGATCCGATCAGCCGCGGGATCGGTTCCGGAAGAGGAAACAGCACTGCGGCAGGACGCCAAAAGCAAGGACGCCGCAACTAGCAGCGCCAGCCCGAAAAACCTCTGACTGAAGTCGCCATTCATCGAAAATCCTCGCAAACTCCCTCATCTTGCGGCCCGTGGCCAGCATGTTTGAGCGGCGGAGCATGGGATCCCATCGTCCCTTCCAGCGATCTGGGCGTCGTCGCGTCCGACGCAGCCAGACGTAAGGGGCTGGAATCGTCACCGGCGCCGTCAAGGCTGAATGGGGTTCAGGTGAAGGGAGAGTTGTCTAAAACGCGCCGTCCGAACGCCTCTTCCGGCAATCGGAAGGAGACACGCCGGCGGAGCCTGATCCCGGTGGTTCCAGGGGCCGCACGCCGGCCCCTGAAAACCGGGCACAGCGCTATTTTCCTCCTGTGCAAGCGCCCAGTCAATAGAAATCTGGCGCTGCTTTCCGCTACCCGTCATCGGGCCAGACGGGAGTGCAGATGGAGTGAGGACGGGCCGCAACCGCTGCGCTCTGCTTTCAGGCTGACAAGCGTGCCGAGACAGGTCTCTTGAGCCTTTGTCAGTCTGGCTTTTGCCGAGAAAAGACAGTCGTAGCCGTTAAGATAGTGAAGTCGCAGGAGAGGCATGTCACCGAGGAGCAGTTTTGCCCGCCGAAGCCAAGCCGATATTTCGGCCTGAAGTGCTCAGTACCCATCTCCAGGCCTTCGAACTGCCCGAAGGGGTTCGCCGGCAAAGGGTGCGGCTGGAGCAGTGGGCCGAGCGCATGCGGTCGCCACTTGGGCAGAAGCTGAAAGAACAGGAGATTCTGCACTCCTTCATGGAGTTCCTCTTCATCGACCTGCTGGGCTATCGCGGCGCCGAGCACAGCGTCCATACCTTCTCTCGCGAGAAACATGTTGAAGTCGACGGGACCTTCGCCGATGCCGTGCTGGGGCGCTTCGGGCCGTCGCGGCAAGAGTTCGTCATCGTGTTCGAAGGCAAGAGCCCCAGCGATCCCCTGGAACGGCCTTACAAGGGGCGCCGCCTCTCAGCGGTCCAACAAGCCTACCAATATGCCATCAACCTGCCCTGCGACTGGATTATCGCCTCCTCCATCCGCGAAACCCGCCTTTACTTTAAGGGCTCCGACCAGCAAACCTACGAGCGTTTCCGCCTCGACGAGTTGGACAGCAGCCTCCGTCAACTTGAAAAACTGGTCTTTCTGCTGGGTGCTGAGCGCTGCCTGCCGGACACCGGACGTTGCCACCTTTACGCGCTTCTGGAGGAAAGCGAACAGGCCGACCGCGAGCTCACTGCCGAGTTCTACCAACGCTACACCGACATCCGCTACGAGTCGTTTCGACGGCTTTGCAGCGCGAACCCGGGAGAACAGCCCAAAGAGCTGCTGTCGGCCACTCAAAAGCTACTGGACCGGATTCTCTTTTGCGCCTTCTGCGAAGATCGTGGACTTCTGCCTTCCGACATCCTGCGCCGAGCTTATGAGACGAGAAACCCGTTTGTCCCCAACCCTGTCTGGGACAACTTCAAGAACCTCTTCCGCTTCGTGGACGAGGGAAACGCCGAAATGTCCATCCCGGCCTATGACGGAGGGCTTTTCCGGGAAGACCGACTGATCCGGAGCCTTGAGGTTCCCGACGAGGTATGCGCCCACTTCCGGGAGCTTGGGGAGTATGACTATCACGCCGAGATCAACGGCGACCTGGACAACAACGGCCGCCAGGTGGACGTGGAAATCCTGGGCCATATTTTCGAGCAGTCCATCACCGATTTGGAACTGCTCTACCAGGAAATCGAAAGCGGAAAACCGCCGCTGCCGCAAAAGCGCGACAGAACGCGCCGCCAGAAAGAAGGCGCCTTCTACACGCCGAGGTTTGTCACCCGCTACATTGTCGACAACACGCTGGGAAGAGTGCTTGAGGAACGTTTTGAGGCGCTACGCCGGGAGCATCAGGAACAAGCCAGGGGTAAAACGGCCCATGCACTTGAAGACCCGCGAGTCTACGACCTCGAAAAACTCAAGCCCGCTCAAAAGAAGGCCCTTCGCCTTTTCTGGGAAGCGTGGCACCAGGAGTTGGGGAAGATCAGGATTCTCGACCCCGCCTGCGGCAGCGGCGCCTTCCTGCTGGAAGCCTTCGACCATCTCTATGCCGCTTATCAAAACGCGGCGGGACACTTGGAAGACTTTAGAGGACAAGCAGGGCTTTTCGACGTCGACCGGCGAATCCTCCAGAACAGCCTTTACGGAGTGGACATCAACCATGAGGCCGTAGAGATCTGCCGGCTCAGCCTGTGGATCAAGACGGCCAAGCGTGGCCGCATCCTCACCAGCCTCGACCACACGATCCGCGTCGGCAACAGCATCGTTGACGACCCCCAACTCGATGCCCGAGCCTTCGACTTCCAGAGTTCCTTTCCCGAGGCCCTCCAAGAAGCGGGAGGCTTTGACGTGGTGCTGGGCAACCCGCCCTACATCCGTCAGGAACTGCTCAAGCCGATCAAGAAGCACCTGAAGCAACATTACGACGTCTACCACGGAATGGCCGACCTCTATGTCTACTTCTTCGAGCGGGGCCTGCGCCTGCTGCGCCCCGGCGGACGGCTCTCTTTCGTGGTCACCAACAAGTGGCTGCGCGCATCTTACGGCAGATCGCTACGGGCCTTCCTGGCCAAAGAATCGAAGCTGGAGAGCGTCGTGGACTTGGGACACGCTAAAGAGGTTTTCCCCGATGCCGATGTCTTCCCCTCGATAACCGTGCTCGGCCGCCGGGCACCTGAAAGAGAGAAGGACGACCAGGCAATCGAAAGCGGCCCTGTGACGGTAAGCTCCATCCCCCCCGATCAACTGCGCATCGACGACCTGCAACAGCAAGTGGATGCGCGAAGCGGCCGCTTGGCTCGCAGCGAATTCGGGGAAGAACCCTGGCTGCTCGACTCCCAGCCAGCCCTCGATCTGATCCACCGGATGGCGGGCGAAAACCCCTCTCTCGCCGAGTTTGCGGCCGAGAAGCCGTACCGCGGAATCTTGACAGGCTTCAACGAGGCTTTTCTCATCGATGGAGCCAGACGAAAACAACTAATCCACGAGGATCCCAAGTGCGAAGAGTTGATTCAGCCTTACGTTAGAGGGCAGGACATTAAGCGATGGCACTGCACTTGGCCCGATCTATGGATCATCACTCTCGAATCGAGTTCGGACCGGAACTGGCCTTGGAGTGCCAGTGAGCGGCCGGAAGCGGCTTTCCAGCAAACCTTCCCGTCTATCTACAGGTCTTTCATCGAGTTCGAAGCGCGGCTTCAGAAGCGACAAGACCAAGGAGACTATTGGTGGGAATTGCGTTCTTGCTCTTACTGGGACTATTTCGAGAAGCCAAAGATCCTCTACCAGGAGATCCAGTACCACCCGCGCTTCGCGTTTGATGACCAAGCACTATTTACCAACAACAAGGCATTCTTTCTTCCGAGTGCTGATCTCTACCTTCTCGGCGTTCTCAACTCGCCGCTGATGTGGTGGCACAATTGGCGAACGCTGCAACACCTCAAGGACGAGGCCCTTTCGCCGATGGGCTACATGATGGAAAAGCTTCCTATTGCTGAGCCCGACGACGGCCTTCGCGGAAAGATGGAGAGGCGGGTCCGGAGGTTGATCGACATGGCGCGGGAAAGGGATGAAATGCGCGCCATGATGTCCGATTGGCTGAGGGTCGAATTCGAGATTGAGAAGCTCGGAAGCAAGCTTCAGGAGTCGGAAGATTTGAGCGAAGACGAGTTTGTGGCCCAAGTCCAGCGCAGGCTGGGCAAAGGCGACTCGCTGACGGCGGCGGCGTTGAAGAAGCTGCGCTCCGAGCACGCCCGCACCGTCGCGCCCATCCGCCAGCAAGAAAAGGAGCGGCTGCGTCTGGAGCGCGAGGTTTCAGATCTTGTCTGCCAAGCCTACCGCTTGACCGAAGGGGAAAAGGTTCTTATCCGAGAGACGGCTCCCCCGCGGACTCCTTTGCTGGCCGAAGAATGATTCCTTCCCGACTTCGCCGGAAGTCCTGACGCGCGAAATGAAACTTTCGATAGACGGACGGGGTTGCGCTCAGGCGAGAGTTCGTCAGCCGGCTCTCCCCAGTCGCCACCATTCTCTCGGCAGCGGCTGGGCTTGGAGGCGGGAGGGATTTGCAGGGGTGCCTGGCGGGCTCCTATCATAAGGGGACTGAGTTCCTCAGCTCACAAACTGCTCGTTGCCCGCTTCGAGCCGGGTGTCCATCTCAGGAAGGAGTGGCTATGAAGGTCAAACAACTACTCGACAAAAAAGGCGGCCAAGTCTGGTCTGTAGCTCCAGGAGACTCCGTCTTTCAGGCGCTTGCCCTGATGGCTGAGAAGAATGTCGGCGCGCTGTTGGTGGTGGAAGGAAACAACCTCGTGGGCATTTTTTCGGAAAGGGACTACGCCCGCAAGGTCATCCTCAAGGGCAAAGCCTCCAAGCAGACCCGGGTGGAAGAAATCATGAGCAGCCGGGTGACGACGGTGCGCCCCGACCAGAGCATTCCCGAGTGCATGGAACTGATGACCGAGCAGCGCATCCGCCACCTTCCGGTTCTGGAGGAAGGCCGGCTGGTCGGCGTCATCTCCATCGGCGACGTCGTCAAGACCATCATCTCCGAGCAGGAGTACATGATCGAACAGTTGAAAGGCTACATCACCGGCACCGGCCAGTGATTCCGCCCGACAACCCCCGGCCGGTCATCAGTTCTCAGCCAGGGCTGCCTTGCCAAGTTGGTGGCTCAAAACTTCTGACGCACTGCCTTAGTGGTAGAAAATGGCGGCCATGGGTTTGCCCTCCGGCAGTCGCTCCTGCTCGATGGCATAGACGGGCTGTCCATGGAGCAGGGTGCGCAAGGCGCAGAGGTCGATGAGGTCGAGGTCGCCGGGCTGGCGCTGATCGTGTACGTAGGCCTGTCCGCCCTGATCGATGCCGCCCCAGCAGTGCGCATCATGAGCCACGAACAGTCGCTGTACGCGTCCTTCAATGGCCTGGGGGACGATCTTTTCCAGATTGGTGGTGGCGCGCCCGTTGGCGGCCAGATTTCCATATTCGGCCAGGGCCCTTTGAATGGCCTCCTCCATCTTGGGCCGGATGATCTCCCATCCTTTCTGGCCCAGTTGCCTGTCTGAAGCCTCGTCGGGATTGCCCTCGATGCCCTCCTTGAGCAGGTTGGAGTAGGAATTGACTTCCCGATAGATGGGAAAGAGGTAATCCACGCCGGCAAGGATGAGAGGGGCCGACTGATCCTTAAGGGCCTTGGAAGCGTCCTTGTCGACGATGCGGAAATACTGCTGAATCAGTTCCTTTTCTTTCTCCAGCACTCCGCCGCTTCCGTGAAAGACGGCCGCCCGGCGTCCCTTGCCCCCTGCTTGTCCCTCGCCCGTTCCGGTATGAAACTGGACTTCCTTGCGGGGAGCGTCGTATGCCACGGTCCCTTCCAGGCCCTTGGAGGCTTCCGGCAACTCCAAGCGCCGGGTTCCCTCCGAGGTGCAATCGATCAGGCGGGCTTCTTTCTGGCTCAATGCCAGGACGAAGTAGCGGCTCTCGCGGTTGAGCACGGAAATGAGGGGCGTGATATGAAACAGCTCGGCCAACACTGCCTCTTCCTTTAGCTCCAGCGGCGTGCGAAACCACTTGAACTCGTCTTCGCTGATGAAGACGGCCAGTCCGTCGGCGTGTTTGCGCCAAAAGGTCTCATCCTGGAGGAGCCGCTCGGCAGGCTTGAAGAAGGCATCCAACCGGGGCTTGCGCCATCCGTGTTGGCCGAGTTTGTCGCGGGCCTGGCGCAGGAGGTTTTTGTAGCGAATCGTGTCTTTTTCTATGTTGTGGGCTTGACTGTCGGTCGGCATAAGGATGGAAACGCAAGGCCTGCCCTCACGTTCTTGGGCCAACCATGCCAGATCTTCATGAGTAAACATCGGTATTCACCTCTCGAGATTATAGACGTCAGGTTGGGAGATGTCTGTGTTGTTTCTGTTCGAGTTCCTGTTGCAGTGCGTCTCGGGCCTCCTTCAGAGCATCGCTGACCCGCACTTCGTAGGGCTCCGCCAGCGCATCGAGTGAGCGCAGCCGCGCCGGCAGGCGTTCGATCTCGCCGCGGGCCCGAAGCCTGCAATCACGCAAGGTCGGGGACGCGGAGTCGAGGCGCCGCCCCGACTTCATCACGGGCTGCAGGAGCGGCCGCCCGGGCGACGACTCCTCTTGCAACGCCAACACGTCGTAACTGGCTTTTCCCCCCTTCTCGAGGCGGTAGACCTGCTTTCGCGAGGGGAGATGCTTCTTGCTGGTGGAAAGCTTGATGCGTCCCTTGCCGGCGTAGCCGACCAGCTTGTAGGCGATGTCCAGGTAAGGCGCGTCGGCGCTGACGCCCATGCGGGTGCCGACCCCGAATCCGTCGATGGGAGCGCCTGAGTCGAGCAGTTCCTTGATGGACTGCTCATCGAGGCTGCTGCTGGCGAAAATCTCCACCTGCTGCAAGCCGGCCCGGTCGAGAATGGCGCGTGATTGGCGGGCCAGCTCGGCTAGGTCTCCCGAATCGAGACGAATGCCCCTCACCTTGAAGTCCTCACCCAGCTCCCCGGCCAAGCGTACGACGTGTCTGACACCCTGCAGAGTGTCGTAAGTATCGACCAGCAGGATGGTCTCGGGATGGACGCCGCAAAAAGCCTTGAAGGCTGAGTACTCGTCATCGTGAGCCTGGATGTAGCTGTGGGCCATGGTCCCGCTGACCGGGATGTCCAGGCGGCGTCCGGCTGCCACATTGGAAGTGGCGTCCACCCCGGCGATGTGGAAGGCGCGAGCGGCTTTGAGGGCGGCGTCGGTGCCGTGCATGCGCCGGGTTCCGAAGTCGACGAGGGTGCGTCCGCGGGCTGCTTCCACGACGCGGGCGGCCTTCGACGCCATCAGGGTCTGAAAATGGATCTGGTTCATGAGGAAGGTTTCCACCAACTGGGCTTGGGCGATGGGCGCCTCGACTTCCACGATGGGCTCGTCGGCAAAAACGGGGGTTCCCTCGGCCACCGCGTAGACGTCGCCTTGGAAACGAAAGTCCCTCAAGGCCCGCAAAAAGCGGCTGGAAAAGGTGCCCAGCGAGTCCAGATAGCGGATGGCGTCCTCGTCGAAGCGGACGTTCTGCAGGAATTCCAGGGCGTCCTCGAGTCCCGCCGCCAGCAAGTAATGGCGCCCTTCGGGCAAGCGGCGCACGAAGAGGTCGAAGACGGCTTTGTCCTGCAAGCCCTCCTCCCAATAAGCCTGCACCATCGTGAGTTGATAGAAATCGGTAAACAGCGCCAGATCGGTGCTCTCAATCAAGTTGTTGGACGCAGACATGGCGGTCCTCGGGCGGCCGGCCCACAGGCACGGCCGAGGTTAAGGATCAGAGATGGGCCATGCGCACGACGGAGTGCTTGGCTACGACCTGTCCCTCTGGACTCTCCTCCAGAATGGCGCCGGCGGCCAGCATCTGCTGCAGGGCTTCGTCCCCGTCTCCGGGATTCAAATTGACGGGGCGGGTGGCGGGCTTGATCAGATGCACTTCCAATCCCGTCTTGAGCGCGTCCAAGACGGTGTGCTTGACGCAGTAATCCTGAGCCAGTCCGCCCACCCATAGACGCACAACGTCGTCGTTCTGGAGTCGGCTGCTCAGATCGGTGGCCTGAAAGGCGGAATAGCCTTCCGAATCGGGCTCGTCGCCCTTGCTGACGACCTTGGTGCGGGAGGGCAAGTTGAGTCGGGGATGAAACTCGGCTCCCCGGCTGCCTTGCACGCAGTGGACCGGCCAAGGACCTCCCTGAGGCTTGAAGGTGGAATGATTCTCCGGGTGCCAGTCGCGGGTGGCGTAGATCTTGCTGCCGGCCTCCTCGGCGGCTTCGATCCAGGCGTTGAGGACCGGAATGATCTCGTCTCCCTCGTCCACCGCCAGGGCGCCGCCCGGGAAAAAGTCGTTCTGGGCGTCCACGACCAGCAGGGCATCTTGATATCCAAGTTGTGCTTTCATTGAAATCCTATATATGTCAAAGCGACCCCAACAGGTTCGCAGGTTCTTCACGTGACCCTACTTACTACGATAGGATTGGAAGCCCCCACTGTCAAGCCAAGTACCCGAAAATGAACGACTTACGGCGATCTGGGCAGGCAGCAGCCGAGGCGCCCGATCGAGCGGCGGATCGGGTGCAATCAGAGGATGGGCCGAGGGAGGCTGGAAGCTCCGGGGTGCGGGGGGCCGGTCAGGCGCCGGCCGCGGCGAACGTCAGTCGCGGTCTTCAAGGGACTCGATTTGAGAGCGCATCATGGCCACGCAATCGAGCAGGTAGTCAGCCGGCATCCTCATCTTGCTGACCACGGTCAGGCCTTGGATGAAGCAGAGAAAAAAGCGGGCCAAGGCATGGGCCGGCAAGTCGGACTTGAGATCTCCTTCATGGACGGCCCGGTGCAGAGTCTCCTGCAAGGATTCCTCCAACGCCTGGAACATGCCGCTGATGCGTTGATGGATGGGGGCATCACCCGCGCCCACTTCGACCGCCGTGGTGTTGATCAGGCAACCCTGGCGGGGATCTTTGAGGGCGCGTTCCTGCAGGAAGTCGAGATATCGGTAGAGATTGTCGAGGGCGTCGCCCGCTGCCCCCAGAATGGCGCGGCTTCTCCCCAACAGATCGGCGCTGTATTGCTCGACGACTTCGCAGAAGAGGCTGTGCTTGTCGCCAAAGGCGGCGTAGAGCCCGGCCCGATTGATCCCCATCTCGTCGACCAGGTGCTGGATGGAAGCCCGTTGATAACCTCGGGCCTTGAATACATCGGCAGCTTTCTGCAGAGCCATTTGCCGATCAAAAGAGTAACTAGCCGAGCACATCGTCACATTATGGCACAGGCTTAGATGCAAGGGTCAGAATGGTACGACCATCGCTTGTTGCAGTCCGGCGGGGCTCCAGGCACAATCGAAGGCACACCTGAAATCCACCAGGACTTAAAGGAGGGAGAGCAACCATGAAAATGAGCAAACTGAGATTTTTCAGTTCCCTTTTGCCGGCGGTCATGCTGGCGTCATTGCCCCTTTTAGCCGGGGCAGCCGAACCCAACGATTCGCCCAAACCCGACAACCAGATCTTCCAGGCCGAAGACGTGTTCGAACTGGAATATGTCTCCGACCCTCAGATCTCGCCCGACGGTTCGCACATCGTTTACGTGCGCCGCTCCATGGACATCATGACGGACCGCAACCGGGAGGCCTTGTGGATCATCGCCTGGGACGGGAGCGGTCACCGCCCGCTGACCAGCAGCGGCGAGAACGCATCATCGCCGCGCTGGTCTCCTGATGGAGGCCGGCTGCTCTACCTCTCCGACGCGGGAGGATCGACTCAGATTCACGTGCGCTGGATGGACACGGGTCAAAGCGCCCAACTGACGCACCTGAGGCGCTCTCCCTCCAATATCGCCTGGTCCCCCGACGGAGAACAGATCGCTTTCACCCAATTCGTGGCGACGCCCGACAAGCCTTTCGCTTCCATGCCTTCCAAGCCCGAAGGCGCCCGCTGGGCTCCACCCGCCAAGGTCATCGACGAACTGCTTTACCGGGCCGACGGTGCGGGATTCCTGGATGAGGGAAGCGCCCAGATTTTCGTCCTGCCCTCGGGCGGAGGCACTCCCCGCCAGATCACGGCCGGGGCCTTCAGCCACGGCGCTCCCGTCTGGTCGCAGGACTCCAAGTCGTTGATCTTCTCGGGCAACCGGCGCCCCGATTGGCAGTACGATCCCCTCAACTCCGAGATCTACCAGGTCTCGCTCGAGGACGGCCAGGTCCAGGCCCTCACCTCCCGCCAGGGACCGGACAACGCTCCCGCACTCTCCCCCGACGGAAGCCATATCGCCTACCTGGGATTCGACGACCGCTACCAGGGATACCAGGTCACCCAACTTTACCTGATGAAGCGCGACGGCTCTCAAGCGCGTTCCCTGACGGCCTCGCTCGACCGCAGCGCGGGCAATCCCTCCTGGGCCGGCGACGGAAGCGGCCTTTTCTTCCAGTATGCCGACAAGGGCAACACCAAAGTCGCTTTCGTCGATCTCGAGGGCAACGTCAGCAAGCTCGCCGACGACCTGGGCGGCACCTCCCTGGGACGCCCTTACGCCGGCGGCTCCTTCTCGGTTTCCGACAACGGACGCATCGCCTACACCTACTCGCGCCCCACTCGGCCCGCCGACCTGGCCGTGACGTCCGAAGATGACGAGGTGCGGCGGCTCACCGGAGTCAACGAAGACCTCTTCGGGCACAAGGAACTGGGGCAGGTGGAAGAGATTTGGTACAAGTCCTCGTTCGACCAGCGCGACATCCAGGGATGGATCGTCACGCCTCCCGGCTTCGACGCCTCGCGCAAGTACCCGCTGGTGCTCGAGATCCACGGGGGTCCTTTCTCCAACTACGGCGACCGCTTCTCGGCCGAAGTCCAGCTCTACGCGGCGGCCGGCAACGTCGTGCTCTACACCAATCCCCGCGGCAGCACCAGCTACGGACAGGAGTTCGGCAACCTGATCCACCACAACTATCCGGGCCAGGACTATGACGACTTGATGTCCGGGGTGGACGCCGTCATCGAAAAGGGCTACGTCGATCCTGAGCAGCTTTACGTGACGGGAGGCAGCGGCGGCGGAGTGCTGACCAGTTGGATCGTCGGAAAGACCGATCGTTTCCGGGCCGCCGTGGTGGCCAAGCCGGTCATCAACTGGTACAGTTTCACGCTTACCGCCGACGCCTACAACTTCTTCTACAAGTATTGGTTCCCGGGCTTTCCCTGGGAATATCCCGAGCATTACCTGAAGCGCTCGCCGCTATCCTATGTGGGCAACGTGACGACCCCCACCATGCTGCTGACGGGAGAGTCCGACTACCGCACTCCCATGTCCGAGAGCGAGCAGTTCTACCAGGCCCTCAAGCTGCGCAAGGTGGAGAGCATGCTGGTGCGCATCCCCGAAGCCTCTCACGGCATCGCCCGGCGCCCCAGCAACCTGATCGCCAAGGTCAATCACATCCTGGCCTGGTTCCAGCGCTACGGAAAGGACGCGGCTTCCGAATAGGCGCGCTGCCGGCCTTAGACGCGGGCCGGCTGGCTGACCGGCCGGCCCCCGTTGAAGAGGACCTCGCTCTCAGGCTGCAGAAGCACCCATAAGCCGTAGATGCCCAAAGCCGTGCCGAAGGGGAAGTGCATCAAGTCGATAATGCTGACGACGATGCCCAGCACCCGTCCCCAGGTGCGGAATTGCAGCAAGCCGATGCCGGCCAGCAAGCTGGGCAAGGAGAGCACGCCCAGCAAAATGAAAAGAAAGGCGCCCACCAGGGCCATAACCGTCATGCCGGCCAGGGCATCCGGTTCCTGCTCCGAGAGTCCGGCCACGCCTGCAACGCCGCCCAGCAACCCGAAGAAGAAGAGCAAGCCGAACGCTGTCAGGACTCCGATACCGCCCCACAGGACATTCAACACCGCGAACACTTTGACATGAGTTTCCATGGTTGCTTCCTCCCTTCACTGTACGATACCCCACCGGCTGGTGTTCAACGCTCCACCTGGAGCGAACAGTTTTTCCGATATTTGCCGATATGTACTTTGACCGGGCCGCCAACCGTCTTCCAAAGGGGTTTAGCGTCTCAAGGGGCCCTTGAGAAAGAGGATGCATGGCTCAACAACCACAGCCTAGCCGCAGATTCACCCGCTGGGGCGTCAGCCTGGCTTGCCTTTTCCGCCATGAGGGAGCCGTCCACAAGGGGCGCATGCACGACCTTTCCGAAGGAGGGGCCTTCCTGGAGTCGAGCGTCTGTCCCGCCAAAGGCGCCCGCATCACACTGGCCCTCAAATCGGCCGACGGCCAGCGCCAGTTCAATCTGGGGGCCGAAGTCCGCCATCGGAGTTCCATCAAGACGCCGCGGGGCAAGCTGTTGGGGTTCGGAGTCGAATTCCGCAACCTGACGCCGCAGGCCGTCGCCGACATCGAGCAACTCATCATCCGCCACGGTCAAGTGTCCGACTGATCCTGCTAAGGATTCCAGTTCTCCAGTGAAGTTGAACCCACTTTCTTATACAGTAAATAAAACTTGACGAACCAGCCCCAATAAACCTAGAGTGGCCAGGAAGGCCATGGGCTCATAATCAAGCCAAGGAAACAGGGCAATATCGCTAGTTGCTTTGTGACGCATATATCAAGTCGACACTCAAGCGATCTTTTCAAGCGCGGATCGTTCCCGATGCGACTGCTCAGACTAGGACTTGACCTTGGGGAAAGCGCCGGCAGGGCAGAGGTTGCCCCGTTCCGAAGCGCATTCCAGTTGGCCGCGCCCGCATGCGGGTGCGGCGGTTCATCCTTTCAGGAGGACGCAACATTGCACCTATTGACTAGACTTGGCATAGTTTTTGGCCTGTTGGCCGTTGTAACAACCGGCGCTCTGCTGGCTCAGGACAGCGATCAACCGGTCAACTTCACCACTGAGGGAACCCGTGTTTTCTCCTCGGACACTTCCGCCCTGACCGGGCCTTCCCAGGCCCCCGTGGGTGAGATTATTTCTTCATTTCTGCGCCAGAAGCGGGTGAGCGCGCGCACGGTCCGCTCCATTCGACCGGCCCGTTATCAACCCTCCCTGGCCGACTCGCCCTTCCGGCCGCGCAGGCACCGCCTCAATGCTCCGGAGCAAGACGAACTCATCCTGGTGCGTCAGGAGCAGGAGGTTGACGGACTGCGCGTGTACGGAACCTACGTGAGAGCGGCCATGAGGGCGGACGGCAGCCTGGTTCACCTGATCGAAAACCTGGTTGAGGTCCCCCAAGAAGGCATCCGGCCGGCCGTGATCGGCGAGCGCCAGGCGCTGTCCTCAGTCCTCAGAGCCCTTTACCCGGCTCAGCCGACCGACCTGGACGAGGTTTCCCAGCGCGAGCGCACCACGCAATTCACCAACTACGGTTTTTTCTATCGCAGTCCCAAGGTGACGCGGGTGGCCATTCCCATGCAGGACGGTTCACTGCGCGAAGGCTTCGCGGTCGAAACCTGGACTCAGGACGACAATATTCTTCACGAGACTCTCGTGGACGGAAACGGACGCCTTCTGGCCACGCAACTGCGTACGGCCGTCGATTCCTACAACATCTTTCCCGATCATCCCGGGAATTCCTCTCAGACGGTGGTTTCGGGGCCTGGCTCGGGCAACGCCGAGTCGCCCGTCGGCTGGCTCTTCGCTTCCGGTCAGACCACCATCAACATCAGCGGCAACAACTGCCACGCCTATCTTGACCACGACAACAACAACGCTCCCGACGCGGGCGGCACTTCGGTCACCGACGGCAACTTCTTGGCTTCGGCCAACCTGAGCATCGATCCCACCTCGGGCGACAATCCGGCGGTGGCGGTGCAGAACCTCTTCTACTTGTGCAACGTCATCCACGACAAGCTCTACAGCCATGGCTTCGTGGAGTCGGCGGGCAACTTTCAGGAAGACAATTTCGGCAACGGCGGATCGGGCTCCGACTCGGTCAACGTCGAGGCCCAGGACGGCGGCAGCACCAACAACGCCAACTTCGCCACGCCTTCGGACGGCTCCAACCCTCGCATGCAGATGTACCTGTGGACCTTCAGCACGCCCCGCCGCGACGGCGATCTGGACTCCGACATCCCCTGGCATGAGTACGGCCACGGGCTGACCTGGCGCATGATCGGCAACATGTCTGGCCCCATGTCGGGAGCCATCGGCGAAGGCGAGTCGGACGTGCTGGCCATCCTCACCAACGACGATGACAGGGTGGGCGAATACTCCTTCAACGACCCAGTCGGCATCCGTTCCGAGCCCTACACCAACTATTCCCGCACCTACGGCGATTTCACCGGCAGCAGCGTCCATTTCGACGGCGAGATCTGGGCTGCCACGGTGTGGCGCATGTGGGAGCTGTTCCAAGCCAACAGCATTCCCAAAGACACGCTCTGGGACTACATCGTCGACGGCATGAACTTCACGCCCTCCGGGCCGGCCATGGAAGACATGCGAGACGGCATGCTGGCCGCTTCGCCCGATTCCGTTCATGACTGCCTGATCTGGGAAGCGGCGGCCGCCTTCGGCATCGGCGACGGCGCTGCGGCCACCATCTCGGGAGGTCCTTTCGGGGGCAACGTCGACATCACCGAGTCCTTCGACCTTCCCCAGGAGTGCGGAGGAGGAGGAGATCCTCCCCAGTGCACCGGAGCCGGCGGCTCCTGTTCCTCCGACAGCGAGTGCTGCTCCAACAAGTGCAGGGGACGTCCGGGCAACCAGACCTGCCGCTAGTGCTGCCGGTCTTAAATTCTGAGCCAGGGCCGCCGTTTCTTGTCCCTGAAGGGGACAGATTCGCCAGCCCAGGGTCAGCCCCGGCGAGCGCAAGCGAGACGGCGGCGCCACCCTGGGTGTCAGACGGTAAAGGGCCGAACGCTGAAAGCGTGGAATAACGCGACAAGGTGGCTCATAGCTTCTGACGCACTGGACCAGATCCCAAGGCAGCAAAGAACGGGACGGTTCTTGAAATTGTCCCCTAAAAGAGGACCGGGCCGCCCATCGCCACGCGGCGATGAAAGCGGCCCGGTTTTTCGCTAGGATCTTTGGGCTTTAAGCCCCTATCGTTTCTTCCTCGGGAAGGTTCTGGTGGAGGGTCGCCTTGTGCTTGGCCACCAAGACCTGGCAAGGCGCTTTGCGCAGCAGGGTTTCAGCCGTGCTGCCCATGAGCAGCCGCGCCAGTCCGCTGCGGCCATGAGTGGAAACCACAATCAGATCGGCGTCCTGCTCGAGGGCAAAATCTGAAATCGCCTTAGAAGGCGTCCCCCGCAAGACCACCAACTGAATGTCCACTCCCGCGGGCACGTTGGCGGGAACCATCCGCTCCAGTTTTTGCCGGGCTTCTTCCTTGAATTCGTTCAAGGAAGGCCCCAGCGTTCCCATAGGATCGATTCCAGCCGGCATGTCCAAGACGTGAACCAGATAAATTGTCGCGTCATTTTCAAGGTTCAGGTTGAAAACCGTTTCCAAGGCCACTAGGGAGGCCTCTGAGAAATCGGTGGCGGCAATGACTTTCTTCATTTGCATGGCTCACCTCCCGAGGGAGCCGGCTTCGCACTGAATCCTTGCAATCCTCATGCCAGCACCAGGGCCCTGAAACCGCGCTGCAACTGTGTGAAATGCCCACAATGGGGAGGATCGCTAGGTGAAAAGGCTCGCTGCGGGGCTCTATGGGTTGGACGGGTTTCCGGGAAGCAACTGGAAGGTTGGCAGAGGGAATTTGATCAGCAGGCTGGACCGCACCTGCTGCTCTCCGCAGTGGCTGCTGCCCAGTTGGTTCAAGGTCTCGATGAGGGAGCAGTTGACAACTTCTACCGGTTCCAAGCACGAAAACAGCCCGGCTCCCGGCTGGCGCAGGATCAGTTGGCGAGTGACTTGGCTTTCCGAGCGCAATTGTTCGTCGGCAATCCACAGCGGCCCCTGGCAGGAATCGGCGCTGCCGTCGGCAACTTGGCGGCCCAGCAGGTAATCGAAGGACATGGGAAGGGCGTTGCAACTGTGGAGATTGGCCGGATTAAGACCGGGCTGGGTGCCGATCTCACCCACCTCTGGGGCACATTGCGGAGTCTCGCCCAACTGCCAGGGCCTGATCAGGTCGGCTTCGCCGTCGATGTTGCGGGAAGCCCCCACGGCGGTGACCGAAAGGCCGAAGCGTCCCGAGCGGAAGTCGCTGCCCCGCAGTCCGGCCCCGCCTCCGGGGGCCCCCTGGAAAATCCATTCGCGGGTGTCGAAGGTGGTGGCCGGAATGTCCAGGTCGAAGGGATCGATGAGCCGGGTCTCCCCGCAGTCCAGCACCAGCAGAAATTCGAGCACCTGGCGGCAACGATCATTGAAATAGCGGAGATGGAGGGTGACAGCTTGAGCGGGATGGATGTTGACGAGTTCGATCAGATGGGGGTTCTGCGAAGCCGAGAAGCCGGTCAGCTCGCTGACCGTTCCCTCAGCCAATCGCTGAGGAGTCAAGTCCAGCGCCGTCAGGTCGATCCCAGCGTCGAGGTAGAAAAGCATCTGGGAAGCGGCATTGGGGAAAGCCGTGGGGGCGCCGCTCAGGCTGGAAAGGGACAAGTCGGAGCTTTGGCGCAACCCCATCATGGCGAAAAACCGATCGGAGCGGGCATGAAGAGAGCCGCCGAAAGCCGCCGGAGCATCGGGGAAGAGTTCGTCGATGAAAGAAGAAACACCTTCTCCTCCCGCCAAATTGAGGCTGCGCTGGCGCAGAATGGAGCCGTCGGCATCGCGCAGGGTGAGTTGAATGTCGGCGGCCCGGGTGGAAACGTTGGCCAGGGCCACTCCCGACTTGGAGTCTGCCCGACTCTCGGTGAAAACGTGGTATTCCTTGCCGGGCGGCTGGCCGGTGACCGACACTTCTCCGTTGAGAGTGAAGATGAGGCTGCCTGAGAGGCGAGAGCTCGAGACCTGGGAAAAGACCTCGGCATAACCCAGCCTCAGATCCTCTCCCGCATCGCTGACCAGCTTGAAGGTGCCGCCGGGACTCACCGAGAAGTCGACCCGGCTGGCCGCTTGCCCCTCGAAGCTCAGTTGCAGAGGCGCCCCCGACCGGTCGCGGAAGACGATATGTCCCTGGTCAAGGCTGCGTCCGGGATTGGTCAAAATCACCTCGGAGCGGATGCCTCCGCCGTCGGCCACCTGGGGAAAGACCAGCAGCGGCAGAGGACGAATCCTGCATTGGGCCCAGCGCAGAGAGCGCGGCGCCTGAGGACTCTGGCCTGCCGTGTCCAGGGAGGTCACGAAAGCCATCCGGCGTCCATCGGCGCTGAGCGGGATCTGCCCCCCTAACACGGCGCTGTCTCCTCTCGTAACCTGCACCAGGTCGCGCTCTTCAAGATCGAAACTGTACAGTTGGAAGCTGCCGAACGGGTTGCGTCCGGTAAGGTCGATCTGGGATGGGAAAACGATGCGCAGCCCGTCGGCGCTCATCGAGGGGGCGCCAATGGAAGCCAATCCCTGAGAGCGGAAGCTGTGAGTGACCTGCTGCAAGGAAGTCTCGGCATCCGACACCTGGCTGAGCAAATAGATCTCGGCGCTGTGATCGGCGTTGCCCGAGGTGGGATCGTCGCTGGTGGCGAAGGTCAGGCGGCTTCCGTCTCCGCTGGTGAAGGGAGCGGAGAGGGTTTCGCTGATCAGGAGCACCCTGTCCTGCTGAGTCTCCAGATCGATCGTAACGATGCGGTCTCTGACCCCCTCTTCGGAGACGACGTAGGTCAGCCTGCCCCCGGAGGCGTCCAGCGAAGGCACGCCGAATCGACGGTCGGGCAGCAAGGTGACCTGCTGCAGGGTTCCCTCCGCCACGTTGTAGAGGAAAAGCTGAGGCCCGAAGGGGTTGGACTGGATGACGTCGTCGCTGGAAACGAAAGCAATGCGGCTGCCGTCGGCGCTGATAACCGGGTGGATGGACCCGTCGCCGTTCAGGTCCGGCGATTCGGTGATCTGGATCAGCTCTCCTGAGGACGCTTGCAACAGGAAGATCTCGCTGCTGCCGTCGGCGTTCTCTCCCGTCAAATCCGAAGTGGAGGAAAAGACGACAAGGCCCAGATCGGCCGAGGCCCGCACCGGTTGCGGATCACGGGCCACCGTGAAGGAGGAGATCTGCTGCAGGGAACCGATCTGCAAATCCGCCACGAAGACCTGGTTGAGCTGCTGGGGATTGGATCCGGTCAGATCAGCCGCGGTGGTAAAGAGCACTCGCTCTCCATCGGCGCTGATGGCGGCCACCTGCAAATCGGTCAGCGCGTCGCCCAGGGGAACCTCAAAGACGCGGCAGACTTGTGAGCCGGCCAGCGCGAAAGTGCTGCCGGCCGTCAAGACCAGGCAGGCCGAAAGCAAGCAGACTCCCGTCATCCGTCCCCCCGCAAAAAGCCTTTCGCGAGGTCTGTGAATCTGGGTCGCCTGTCCCCGCTGCATGCCTCTTAGGATACCCCATGCCCCCACTCGTCGCAGACGCAAGCGAATTTTTTAGCAGACTGACCGAGTCCGCCAAACGGCCCGACCTCGGAACACATCGGGCACGTGGGAGAGGGGGATTCGTCTATACTTGTTGGGTTGATGTTGATGCTTTCCCTTTTTCTGTTGGCGGGCCAGGTGCAATTCGTCGACGTGGCGGCCCAAACGGGGCTGGATTTTCAGCACGTGAGCGGCAGCCCCGACAAGGCTGCGCTGCTCGACACCATGAGCGGCGGAGTGACCTGGATCGACTTCGACGGCGACGGCTCGCTCGACCTCTATTTCGTCAACGGGGGCACCTGGGAAGGCCTGCGCAGCGGCTCGCGAAGCGCTTCCAACGCCCTTTTCCGCAACCGCGGCGACGGCACTTTCGAAAACGTTACCGCCCGCGCCGGAGTAGAGGGCCTGCACTGGGGCATGGGCGCCGTGGCCGTCGATTTCGACAACGACGGCGACAGCGATCTTTATGTCTGCAACTTCGGGCCCAACCACCTCTTCCGCAACAACGGGGACGGCACCTTTACCGACATCGCCAAGCAGGCCGGGGTGGACCACGCGGGCTGGGGATCCTCAGCGGCCTGGGGCGATTACGACGGAGACGGGAATCTCGACCTCTATGTCGTCAACTACGTCGACTACGAATTCGAGAAGGCCCACCAGCGCTCCTGCAACTACCGGGCTCTCAAGGTGCACTGCGGACCCAAGGGCATGAAAGGCGCCGCCGACGTTCTCTACCGCAACAAGGGCGATGGCACTTTTGCCGATGTGACGTCCGCTTCAGGCGTGGGCGCCGTCAAACCCTCCTTCGGCTTGGGGGTCATCTGGGGAGACACCGACGGCGACGGCGATCCCGACCTTTACGTGGCCAACGACTCGATGGCCAACCTGCATTTCATCAACCAGGGCGACGGCACTTTCAAAGAGACGGCCCTGATGGCCGGCACGGCATTCAGCGAGGACGGCAACGCTCAAGCCGGTATGGGCATCGCCATGGGCGACTACGACCGCGACGGGCAGGTCGACCTCTACGTGACCCATTTCTCGGACGACCACAACACCCTCTACCGCAACCAGGGCCAAGGACTCTTCCGCGACCACAGCTACGCCTCCGGACTGGGATTCTCAAGCCGCCAGATGCTGGGCTGGGGCACCCAGTTCTTCGACTACGACAACGATGGCTGGATGGATCTCTTCGTGGCCAACGGGCACGTCTATCCTCAGGTCGATGAATTCGCCATCGGCACCCGCTACCTGCAGCCCAAGCTGCTCTACCGCAATGACGGCCAGGGCTTCCAGAACGTCACCGGATCGTCCGGGGCCGACCTGCTGGTTCCTTCGGCCTCGCGCGGCGCGGCTTTCGCCGACTATGACCAGGACGGCGACATCGACATCGCCATCAACAACCTGGACGGGCGTCCTCAACTGCTGCGCAACGAGGGGGGCAACCAGGCCGGTCACTGGATCAACGTCCACCTGCTGGCAGGGGAAAAAAGCAACCGCGACGCGGTGGGCGCCGTGGTGACCATCGAGACGGACTCCTTTCGCCAGTCCCAGGAAGTGCAGGCGGGCGTCAGCTTTCAGTCGGGCAGCGACCTGCGGCTGCACTTCGGCCTGGCCGGCCATGAGAAGGTGAACAAGATGCATGTGCGCTGGCCCGACGGAAGCAGCCAGGTCTTCACCGACATCGCCGCCAACCGCTTCTACCGCCTGCTCCAGGGCGAGTCGCCGCGGGAACTGAAAGCAGCTCCGGGAGGCAAGCCATGAGAAGCCGCCCGCAACCTCGGCGCTTGCGGGTGTTTTGCTCCTTGCTGTGCTGGATTGGCGCATTGGGAGCGGGATGGCCCCAGGCGGCCGGGCAAGAGCCTCAGCAAAGCGGCCGCGGCGAGTCCTATTACCAGTTGGCGTTGGAGCAGTTCCGCCAGAACCAGTTCAGGCAGGCCAACCGCCTGGCGCAAATGGCTCTTTCGCAGGACGAACAGAACTCCGCCTACCATCATCTCTATGGACTCACCCTGGCCGCCGTTGAACGGCCCTTCGAGGCAGTTGGACACCTGCAGCGGGCCATCCAGCTCGAGGCCGGCAACCCGGGGCTTCACAACGACCTGGGAGTGGTGTTGCTGCGGGCCGGCCGGAACGAAGAGGCGCTGTCGGCCTTCAAGCAGGCGGTGGAGCTTGATCCCGACTACCTGACGGCTCGTCTCTATCTGGGACGCCTCTACCACAATTCCTCCCGTTCCGATCTGGCTATGGAACAGTTCCGGGCCATCTCCCTGCGCGATCCCCGCTTCCCCGGCGTCCACTACCACTTGGCCAAGATCTATCTCAACAACGGCCAACCCGAGGATGCACGCGACGCCCTTCTCAGCGAGGTCCGCCTCTATCCCCAGAACGCCCTGGCCCAGATGGAATTGGGGGAGGTGCTGTTGCAGATGGGTGAAACAGATCAAGGCCTGACGCATCTACACACGGCGAAGCAGTTGGAGCCCCGTCTGCCCCGGCTGCACCTGCTGCTGGCCAAGGGTTACCGAGAAAGCGGGCGCATGCAGGAAGCCCTCGAGGCGGCCCTGGAAGAGGTCAGGCTGCAGCCCCAGGACGCTGCCGCCCGCTACCTGCTGGCCCAGCTCTACCGCGATTCCGGAGAGCCCGAGAAGGCGGCCGAGCAACTGAAAAAGTTTCAAGAACTGAGGAACTGAGGGCCGTTACTCGTCGTGATCGGACAAGGACGGATACAATGTTGAATGGGATGAGACTTTTTCCTGCCAGTCTGAGCATCTCCATAGCGGCGATGATGGCCCTGGGCGTCCTGCTGGGCCAGTCATCCCGTCAGGAGGAAGCCGAGGACTACTACAAGAAGTGGATCGAGCAAGATGTCGTCTACCTGATCACCGAAGACGAACTGGAGGTCTTCGAGTCCCTCACGACGCCTGAAGAGAAGGACGCCTTCATCGAGCAGTTCTGGAAGCGGCGCGACGCCGACTTGACCACCGAAATCAACGAGTACAAGGAAGAGCATTACCGCCGCATCGCTTTCGTCAACGACCGCTACGGCAGCGGCATCCCCGGGTGGAAGACCGACCGCGGACGCATCTACATCACCTTCGGGCCTCCCGACGAGACCGAGTACCATCCCGGCGGCAACTACAAGCGCAAGCCCTGGGAAGGCGGCGGGCGCACCAACGTCTTCCCCTTCGAGGTGTGGACTTACAACTACATCCCGGGCGTGGGGCAGGACGTGGAGGTGGAGTTCGTGGACCGCTCCATGACCGGCGAGTTCAAGCTGGCCCTCTATCCCTGGGAGAAGGACATCAACCTGCACGTGGACGGCGAAGGCCTGACCACGGCTGAAAAGCTGGGACTGGCCTCGCGGGCCCAGCGTCCCGGACTCCACCCCGGCAACCTCAACAACATGGACTTCATGCGGCGCATGATGGGCGTCCGCCGCAAGGATCTGCCCATGGAGCGGGCCCTGCAGTACTTCAGGCTGCAGCGTCCGCCCGAGATCAAGCAGAAAGAGCTGCAGAAGATCGTCGACGCCCGGGTCAGCTACCAGGTCCTGCCCCTCAACCTGGACGCCTCCCATATCTGGATCGACGAGTCCAACGCGCTGATGCCCATCACCATGCAGATCGCCAACAAAGACCTGCAATTCGAGCAGCGGGACGACCGCTACCTGGCCCGGGTGGGCGTCTACGGCAAGGTAACCTCGATGACCGGCGAGGTCATCGCCGAATTCGAAGAGGTGCTCAATTCGCAGTACGCCGAGCATCAGTTAGAAGCGGGACGCACCCAGCGTTCGGTCTTCCAGAAGATCGTGGCCGCCGAGGCGGGCCGCTACAAGATCGAACTGGTGGCCAAAGACCTCAACAGCGGCAACCTGGGCACCAGCACCCGCAGCATCTTCATCCCGGCCATGGAAGCCGACCACTTGGTGGCTTCGCCGGTAGTGCTGGCCGAGCGCCTGGACACGCTGGAGGGCATTCCCGAGCGTCCCGAGACCT
This sequence comes from Acidobacteriota bacterium, assembly GCA_035471785.1. NCBI lineage: Bacteria > Pseudomonadati > Acidobacteriota > Acidobacteriota bacterium. The sequence continues at coordinate 6,176 of DATIPQ010000048.1, read as the reverse complement.
TCGTCATCGGCGACGTCAGGGTCATCCCCAGCGTGACCCGGAAGTTCCATCCCGACGACGACATGGGCGTCTACTGCCAGGTGCACAACGTGCAGATCGACCAGTCCACCCTCTCGCCCAGTGTCGAGGTGGAATACGAGATCCAGCGCAACGGACGCCTGCAGGCCCGTTTCACCGACCGCTCGGGATCTTCCATCAACTACGCCTCGCCCAGGCGCATGGTGCTGGTCCGCTCCATCCCGCTCAGCGATCTCAAGGAAGGCGACTACGAACTGATCGTGCGCGTCAACGACTTGCTTTCAGGGCAGAAAGTCGTCACCAAGTCGCGCTTCAAGATTCAGGGGAGTTGAGCATGCGCTTGGCTCCCTTAGCGGCGGTCGCGGCGATGTGCTTGTCGACGGCGGCGGGCGTCCGCCAGGGAGAGGGCGATCTCAAGCCGCCGGTCATCCTCATCACCATCGACACGCTGCGCTCGGACCGCACTTCGCCCTACGGCTATCAAGGCGCCGAAACGCCCGTCATGGAGGCGCTGGCCAAGGACGGGGCCGTCTTCGAGAAGGCCCTGGTGCACACTCCCATCACGCTGCCCTCGCACGCCACCATCCTGACCGGCACCTATCCCCATTTCCACGGCCTGCAGGACGTGGTGGGACGCCTGCGCGAGGACATTCCCACCCTGGCCGAGTGGTTCGCCGAGAGAGGCTACGCCACAGCCGCCTTCGTGGGCGCTTCCGTACTCTCCTCCGACTGGGGACTGGACCGCGGCTTTCAGCACTACGACGACGACATCGCCCAGGACGCCTCCGCTTCGCGGGTCGACTTCGACCGCATGGAGCGTCCTGCTTCGACCGTCGTCGAGCGGGCCCTGGCCTGGATGGACGCCCACCGGCAAGAGCCCTTCTTCCTCTGGGTGCACCTCTACGATCCCCATGATCCCTACCAGCCGCCCGAGCCCTACCGGACGCGCTTTGCCGCCAATCCCTACGACGGCGAAATCGCCTACGTCGACGCCCAGACGGGACGCCTTTTGGAGCGGCTCAAGGACCACCAGCTCTACGACCCGTCGCTGATCATCTTCACCGCCGATCACGGTGAGAGCCTGGGAGAGCATGGAGAGCGCTATCACGCCTTCTTCATCTATGAAAGCGTCCTGCGCGTGCCTCTCATCATCAAGGCTCCCCAGGGCAGAGCCGGGCCGCGAGCGGTTTCAGGGGTGCGGGTGCGTCCGCAGGTGCGGGCCGTCGACCTGGCTCCCACCATCTGCCAACTGTTGGGCCACAAGATTCCCCCCTGGATGCAGGGCCAAGGACTGCTGGCCTACATGCTGGGCCGGCGTGAGGCCGATCTTCCCGCCTATGCCGAGACCCACTACCCGCGCGTCCACTTCGGCTGGGCGCCCCTCTTCAGCCTCTCCAACGGCCGAGACAAGTTCATCCAGGCCCCCCGTCCCGAACTCTACGACCTGGCCCAGGACGGAGGCGAGTTGAAAAACCTCTTCCAGGGCAATCAGGCCCTGGCCAACCGCCTTTCCGAGGAGTTGAGGGAGATTCAGAACAAGTACGCCGCCCAGCACGAAACGGCGCCCGAAGACTCCCAGGTCGACCCCGAAACCATCGCCCGCCTGCAATCGCTGGGCTATGTCGCCTTCGCCCAGGGAGGTACCACGGAGGACTACTCGTCGCTGCCCGATCCCAAGGACAAAATCGAGGTCTACAACCAGCTCAACCGGGCCATCGAGCATTCCCGCAAGGGACAAGTCGAGGAGTCGCTGGAGCTGCTGGAAAGAGTGGCCGTAGAAGAGCCCGAGATGCCGCTGGTGCACTTCCTCATGGCCTCCGAGTACGCCAAGGCGGGGATGCACCTCAAGGCCATCGAGCAGTATCGCGAGACCATTCGCCGCAATCCCGATTCCGATCCCGCCCGCTTTTCGCTGGCCCAGTCCTATCTGCAGGCCGGCCTGACCTCCAAAGCCATCGAGACCTGCCGCCAACTGATCGAGCGCGATCCCCGCCACTACGGGGCCCAGGAAATGCTGGCCCGCCTGCTGGCACGCAGCGGCAAGATTGGGGAGGCGGTCGAGCAGCAACGCAAGGTGGTCGAGCTGCGTCCCGACAGCGTCGACGCCCGCAACAACCTGGGAGCCTTTCTCTTTCAAGCCGGGAAACTGGAAGAGGCCGCGGCCAGCTATCGCGACGCCTTGCGGCTGGCTCCCGGCCATCCTCAGGCCCACATCAACCTCACGCTGGCCCTGTTGCAACTGCGCCGCTTTCCCGAGGCGCTGGAAGAAGCCCGCAAGGCGGTGGCGGTGGCTCCGCAGAGTGCCCTGGCCCATCTCTACCTGGGCCACGCGCTGCTGGGCAACCAGCGACCCGAGGAGGCCCGGGAGGCCTATAGAAAGGCCAAGCAGATCGATCCCAACCTGCAGGTGCCGTCGATTTGAGGAGCAAGAGCATGAGGACTTCGAGGCTGTTCAGAACGATGGCCGCCGCGCTGCTTTGTTGCTGCTCCCCGGCCGCGGCGTTTGCTCAGTCCGAAGCCAGGCCCGAATCGAAGACGGACGTCATCCTCATCACCATCGACACCCTGCGGGCCGACCGCTTGGGCTGCTACGGCTACCAGGAGGCCCGCACTCCTCACATCGACAAGCTGGCCAAGGAGGGCGTCCGCTTTGAGCGGGCCTTCTCGCCGGTCCCCCTCACCCTGCCCGCCCACACCAGCTTGCTGACGGGAACCTATCCGCCCTACCACGGGGTGCGCGACAACGCCGGCTTCAAGGTGCCGGACGGGATGCTGACCCTGGCCGAAGTGCTGTCTCAGCGAGGATACTCGACCGCAGCCGTGGTGGGCTCTTACGTGCTCGACTCCAAGTTCGGACTCGACCAGGGATTCGATCATTACTACGACGAGTTCGACCTCTCCCAACTGCAGCGCATCTCTCCCGGATACGTACAGCGCAGCGCCGACGAGGTTGTGGACGAAGCCCTGCGTTGGCTGAACGGGCAGTCCGACGACAGGCCGGTGTTCCTGTGGGTTCATCTCTACGACCCCCACGATCCCTACCAGCCTCCCCAGCCCTACGCCTCAAATCACCCCGGGCGGCCCTACGACGGCGAGATCGAGTTCAGCGACGCCCAGGTGGGACGCCTGCTGGAGGCTCTTCGCCAACAAAACCGCTATCAGGACGCCGTCATCGCCCTGGCCGGTGATCACGGCGAAAGCCTGGGAGAGCACGGCGAAGGGACTCACGGATTCTTCATCTACAACTCCACCCTCCAGGTGCCTCTCATCATCCGGCTTCCCCAGGGCGAGCAAGGCGGACGCGCGCTGCAAGAGTACATCAGCCTGGTGGACGTCTTCCCCACTCTCAGCCAGATCCTGCGTCTGCCCCGCGGCGCCTCGGCCCAGGTGCAGGGAGAGGGGCGCTTCGCCGCCATGCTGGGACGCGGCAGGACGTCCACTCCGCAGCCCCTCTACGCCGAAAGCTACTATCCTCGCTATCAGTTCGGCTGGAGCCAGTTGCGCGCCCTGATCCTGGAGGACGACAAGTACATCCTCAGCCCCTCCCCCGAACTCTTCGATCTGGAACAGGACTTCCAGGAATCGGACAACCTGGCGGGCCGGGAACAGGCCTTGGCCAACAGTCTCTCCTCGCGGCTGCGGGAATTCACGGCCCGCATCTCCCGCGACGAGGCCTCTTCACAGGCCGCCTTGGAAATCGATCCCGAAACCCAGGCCCGCCTGCAGTCGTTGGGCTATGCCGCCTTCTCCCGCCAGGTCGCCGACGACGATTCCTGGAGAGAATTGCCGGCTCCGCGGGAAAAGATCGACCTCTACAACCGCATCGTGGGCCTCATGGAACTCACCCAGGCAGGACGCCACGACCAGGCCATCGCGGGCTACCGCCAGGTGCTCGAGCAGGAACCCGAACTCAAGCTGGTGCGCTACAAGCTGGGCCAGAGCTACTTCGAGACTCAGCGCTATGAACAGGCGCTGGAGGAGTTCAAGAAGGTGGTGGGGATGGAAGGCGACAATGCTCCGGCCAACTTCGACCTGGCCATGACCTACATGCAGTTGGGGCGTTTGCCCGAGGCCTCCGCCGGCTTTGAACTGGTGCTCAAGCAAGAGCCCGAGCACGTCCGGGCCCTCTCCAACCTGGCCGTCCTGCAACGCAGGCAGGGGCTGCTCACCGAGGCCCTGGAGAAACTGGAAAAGGCTCACCGGCTGGCCCCCGCCGATGTCTTCGTGATGGGGAACCTGGGCGCCAGCTACTCCCTGGCCAACCGCCATCAGGAGGCCATCGGCATCCTCGAGAAGGCGGTTTCCCTGGAGCCCGAGAACGCCCTCCTGCACGCCAATCTGGCCTCGGCCTACGGACGCGCCGGCAACCCCGAAAAGGCCCAGGAGCACCTGCAGAAGGCCCGCACCCTCAACCCCTCTCTCTTCCAGCGTCCTTAAGGCCGCGGGCTTGCGCCGCAGAGGCGATTCACGGAACAATGGGATTGGGCGGCTCGTCTTTGGAGCCAACTGGTTAACAGGCGGAGGTGAAGATGCGCGGACGTGCGGTTTGGGGATGGATGACGGTTGCCGCTTTGCTGCTCGCGGCTTCGGTGCTGATGACTTCGGCTACGGCTGAGAAAGCCTCGGAAAAGGCCTCCAACGAGGCCGACGAGAGCGGCGTTTACATGCTGGGAGTGTCCGAGGAGGGCCGGCAGTACTGGCCGCGCTGGCGCGGGCCTTCGGGGCAAGGATGGGTCAAGGGCGAGGGGTATCCCGTCACCTGGTCGTCCAGCGAAAACGTGCTCTGGAAGACCGAGGTGCCCGGAGCGGGCAACTCCTCTCCCATCGTGTGGGGCGATTACATTTTTCTCACCAGTGCCTACGAGGGCGGAGAACGGCGCGCCATTCTGGCCTTCGAGCGGTCGGACGGCAGCCTGGCCTGGGAAGCTTTCGCACCTACCGATCCCAAGCTGGCCCGGCCCTATCCCAAGAACGGATTCGCCTCCTCCACGCCCGTCACCGACGGTGAGCGGGTCTACGCCTACTTGGGCGGACACGGGCTGATGGCGGTCGACTTCGAGGGCAAGATCGCCTGGACCGCCGGCGTGGGCGACGTCAGCCGCGCCTTTCACGGGACCGCCGGTTCCCCCCTGCTCTACAAAGACAAGCTGATCCTCTATCAGGACCTGCCCGAGAACGCCTTTATCGCCGCTTTCAACAAGCACAGCGGCGAGGAGATCTGGCGCACCCCGCGCGAGGGACGCGTGGGCTGGGGAACTCCCGTGGCCGTGCGCGCCGGAGACCGCGACGAGATCGTGGTCAGCAGCAACCGGGCCGTCAACGCCTACGACCCCGAGACCGGCAGCGAACTGTGGACCTGTCGCGGCAACACCTTCGAGGTCATCCCAACGCCCGTGGTGGGCCATGGACTGCTCTTCTGCAGTTCGGGACGCGCCGGCCCCACCCTGGCCATCCGTCCCGGCGGCTCGGGAGACGTTACCGAGACCCACCTGGAATGGCGGGCCGCCAAGGGTTCGCCCTTCGTCCCCTCGCCCATCCTCCACGGGGACCTGCTCTACATGATCAACGACATGCTGAGCATCCTCACCGTCTATGAGGCGGAAAGCGGCGACCTGGTTTACCAAGCCCGCATGGGCAAGCCCGTCCGCGAAGGCTTCTCGTCTTCGCCGGTGGCTGTCGGCGACAAGCTCTTCTTCACCAACGACGAGGGCCAGACTTTCGTGGTGCAGGCCGGACGCGAGTACAACCTGCTCCACACCAACGAAATGGGCGAGCCCATCCTGGCCTCCCCGGCCCTGGTCGACGGCACCTGGTACTGGCGCACCCAAAACCACCTCATCGCCATCGGCAACTAGTGCTGCCGGTCATAAGTTCTGAGCCAGGGCCGCCGTTTTTTGTCTGAAAGGGACAGATCCGCCAGCCCAGGGTCAGTGTTAGAAGTCAAGTCCGGGCTCGCTGAAGGCGAGCGATCCGCCACCCCAGCGACAGTGTTGGAAGTCAAGTCCGGGCTCGCTGAAGGCGAGCGATTCGCCACCCCAGCGACAGTGTTGGAAGTCAAGTCCGGGCTCGCTGAAGGCGAGCGATTCGCCAGCCCAGGGTCAGCCCCGGCGAGCGCAAGCGAGACGGCGGCGCCACCCTGGGTTTCAGACGGCAAAGGT
>DATIPQ010000047.1 GCA_035471785.1 Acidobacteriota bacterium | reverse complement strand
CCCTCGAAGTAAAGAGAATCGTCCAGCGGTACGACTTGCACTTGGGGATCGTTGTGGGCACTGCGCAGCAAATCGGCAGCCGAAGCCCGATAACGGCGTCTTGCGAGTGCGTTCCCGATCTCGAGCAGAATTGCCGTCGTGGTAATTACCTGGCGTTCCTCAAAGAGATCTGTGAGCCTGAATGGCCCGCTCATGGTACTGGTCACCGGGTACTGTCAAGGCGATGGAGAAGGAGGAGTCGAGAAAAACCTCATTCAAGAGTGGTCTCCGTAGAGGTACTCCTCAAATCGCTCGGACCAATCGGCAGGACCCTCCAGCTTCATCGAGCGGGCAGTTCGGAAGAAGGAGCCCCATTCCTCGGCTTTGCCCTCTTTCTGCTCCTTCAAGGCAGCCAAGGTATCGAAGTCCAATTCCTCAAGGGCCTCCAGAATCGCTTCGATGTCCCTGACTGCACCAGGATTCTCCCGCCGCAATCTTTCCAGTTTCTCGACAACTCGGGACCACTCTGGGTATTGTCGGCACAGGGCTGCGAACGCCGGATCTGCTTTGACGCGCTCAAGCCTCTCAAGCTTCTCCAGAATCGTCATCGTTTCCACCTTCCTCGTAGGCTGCCGACTCTTAACCTCGGACGAAACCACAGCGTTCGATTGTACCAGCTTCGTCTCACTGCGCGGGCTCGGCTCGTCAGCGGCTTAGGGTGACCGCAGACTGGGATCTGTACTACTATCAGGAGGTCACCCCAGCCAAACCCCTTTGTTTACGGGGTTTTTTGCCGTCCCGAGTACGCACTGTAGATAGTTTTGTAGATGCTCCGTGCACTACATTCGCGAGCAGAACTACTGTAAACTATTGAAAATAAATGATTTAACCCTACGGCGTTTTCTGCTCCCAAGGCAGAACCCGAAAAATCCCGCAAATGCCCGAAAATGATGCGCACCGAAAGCGAGTTGGTACTGAAGAGCCGCCGCGTGGTTCCCGGACGCCTGCTGGAGGGCGGTTTCACGTTCAACCATCCCACCTGGAAAGGGGCGGCCCAAGACCTCCGCCGGCGTTGGGGAGATCGCAACGCTTCGGAGTAAGGGGAATGACGAACTCAGCCAGTGGCCCATTGGAAACACCTGGAATCACTTTTTCAGCAAGCCGTCAAACCCTGCTGCCAGGACGGGCGTCATAAGGGTGACGGACGGAAGAGTCAGGACCTGACGTGAGAGTGAAGCTGAGACATGGACGGCTGGCCAAGCAACTGGCCCGCAGCCGCATGAGCCAGAACGCCTGGGCCCTCAAGCTGGGACTCAGCCGAGGACACCTCTCTAATCTGGTCAACGGCAAACGCCCTTACCCAGGTCCCGCCACCCGGCGCAAGCTGATGAAGGGGCTGCAACTTTCCTTCGAGGATCTCTTCGAAGTCGAACTCGACGAGTCGCCCACAGGAGCCCGAAACCGCCCCCGGCCAACCGGCTTCCGTTTCCGTCCAGCAACGCCATGGAAGGACTGGAGGAAAGGGGAGACGATGCAGACCCTCAAACAGGACGTGCTTTACGCCCTTCGCATGCTGACACGCCACCCGGCATTCACGGCCGTGGCCGTTTTGACGCTGGCTCTGGGAATCGGGGCCAACACCGCCATCTTCAGCGCCGTGCACGCGGTGCTGCTGAGCGGACCGCCCTATCCCGACGCCGAGCGGCTGTCCGTACTGCAAGTGGACGTGCAAACGCCGGGCGGAAGCCTCGACCACTGGTCCTATCCGCTCTTTGACGACTTCCGCGCCCGGGCCCGCCAGACCCTGCCCGGTGTGGCCGCCTACACCCGCTCGACGCGCGCCTACAGCCTGGCCGGGGGCGAGACGCCTCAGAAGGTCGAGGCGGAGTTCGTCTCAGC
>DATIPQ010000046.1 GCA_035471785.1 Acidobacteriota bacterium | reverse complement strand
CCTTGTAGAGGCGGACGATCAAAGCTTGGGCGCCGCCGTTGAGGAAGAAGTCGCGCACGGCGTAGCTCATCGGGTAGTCGATGCCCAGGCCGCCGAAAGTGCGCTCGAAGTCGCCGAAGTTATTAATGGTGAAAGGCTCGTTGACGGGTCCTCGCGCGGCGCGGCCAATGAAGGCGGTAATGGACGTCGCCACTCCCGTTATGGTGCGGACGCCGCTGGGCACCTCCTCAATGTAGACGCCTGGATAAGTCGGAGTCACGGGCATTTTGAAAACCTCCTCTTTGTGGAGAAAAACGGAAATGCGGATAAACAGGCACGGGCTGATACAGCTTCGCCCCGTCACTTACAACGAGGCGCATCGAGAATCGTCTCAGCCTCTGCGCTCGCCGAGCGCTGCGAGGCCGCGGCAAATCAGCAATCAGAACGTGTCAACAAGTCGCGGATCTGGTCCAGCTTCTCCCTGTTGACCCGAAAGTGCCGCCGGCCGTCTTTCGACCTGTGTTCCAAGAGCAAGCGTTTGTCGACCAAGCGGGCCACGACACCCTCGACTGTGGCCCTGTCGCTCCTGACCGACTCCTCCAACAACCACCATTGGGTGATCCCCTTTAGAGTGTCACTGGCTTCAGGGTTTTCCACGAGGTATCTCAAAAGGGCTCTCCGGATCTCTTCCTCTGCCGCAAGGCAACGCTTTTTCATGGAAGGTTCTTGATTCCTCATCTTGCGGAAAGCAAGAGAGATGCCAGCGCGCAGGGGCCGTTTTGCAGGCCTTGCAGGAGCATGGCTGAGTGCTTTTGACCCTACCCGACAGGCGCTCCTTGCCCGCAAACCCCCGTGCCACGCGCATTCCCGGCTAGGGCGTTTTTCCCCTAGCTGAACTCGTCAATTGCCTTCCTTCTGGACAAGACCGAATAGTGAGGCAAAACCGGTAGTCTTGGCGTTATACTATGTGCAACGTTTTCACAGAGAGATCATCGCCCGGTAATCTCAAGTAGGAATAACAGTGTCTGGTGCGTGTTGCCGCATCCGGCGTCCGGCCCGATCAAATGACATGTCTTTTTCAAGTTGCAAAAGGCACAGCCGGCCAATCGTGTTTTCTGCAGACCGGTGCGCCATGCCGAGATTGGAACTCTTGCCATGAGAGTGCTCCTGATCGACCAGGGATGGAGTTCTCGTGGCTGCGAGCAGTTGAAGGCAATCCTCGCGGCCTCGGGGCAGGTGCCCATCGAGACGTTTTACTGTCGCGGCCAGGCTGCGCTTGCCGAGTCCATCCAACATAGCCGGCCCGACATCTGCATCTTGTTGCCGGGCGGGCAGGACCTCGACGAAAAGGTGAGATCGGTGCTTTGTCAAGAGCCGGCCCTGCCTACGGTGATTGCCCTAGAGCAGTCGGGACCCGACCGCATCGCCCGGCTGCTCGAGGCAGGATGCACCGATTTCCTGGTGCCGCCTTTCTCGGAAAGCAGCGTTCTTCCTCGCATCTGGTGGCTCTACCGGCAGACCCGCGCCGCCGCTGTTCCGGTTCCCCAGGCCAAGGAGGAAATCGGCCTTCGCCAGATCGTGGGACAGGCACCCGCCTTCTTAGCCGAGATCGAAAAAGTCAAGGCCGTCTCCAAATACGACGCCAACGTCGTGATCGAAGGAGAAACGGGGACGGGAAAGGAACTCTTCGCCCGTGCCATCCACTATCTGAGTCGGCGCTCCGGCGGACCTTTCATCCCCGTGAACTGCGGCGCAATCCCTGACGATCTTGTCGAGAACGAGCTCTTCGGCCATGAGCGGGGAGCCTACACGGGCGCCGGGGAAAGTTATCAGGGATTGATTGAAGAAGCCGAGGGGGGCACCCTCTTCCTCGACGAGGTGAGCAGCCTCTCCAGCCTGGCCCAAGTCAAGCTGCTGCGCTTTCTTCAAGACGGAGAATACCGCCGCCTGGGATCGACTGCGTTCCTGCGGGGCAACGTCCGCGTCATTGCGGCCTCCAACCTTGAACTTGAAAAGGCCGCCGATCAGGGCAATCTGCGCAAGGACCTGTATTACCGGCTCAACACCATTACCCTCAACCTGCCTCCCCTGCGTTGCCGCAGTGAAGACATTCCCCTGCTGGCCCATCATTTCGCTGCAAAGTACGCTCACAAGTTCGACAAGCCTCAACCTGAGTATTCTCCTCGAGCCATGGAGAAACTCATCCTGCACACTTGGCCGGGCAACGTGCGGGAGCTTGAGCACGTCGTGGAAAGGGCGGTGCTGCTGACTCAGGAAGGCGACATCGGCTCCGAGGCCATCTCCCTTCCCGAAGTCCTTTGCGGGCCCGCTGAGGCCTCGTTCAAAGAGGCCAAGGCCCAGGCGATTGCCGCTTTCGAGGAAGGCTACGTCAAGAAAATGCTGGTGGCCCATCAAGGCAACATTTCTCAAGCCGCCCGAGCGGCCAGAAAAGACCGGCGCTCCTTCTGGGAACTGATCCGCAAACACCGCATCGATGTCAAAGCCCTGAAACGTCGCCTGGCTTTTACCGCCTCCGACTAGGGCCAGTAGTGCAGTGCGTCAGAAGTTTTGAGCCAGCCTGTGGCGTTATCCCACGCCTTCAGCGTTCGCACCTTTGCCGTCCGAAACCCAGGGTGGCGCCGCCGTCTCGCTGGCGCTCGCCGGGGCTGACCCTGGGCTGGCGAATCGCTCCCTTTCAGGGAGCTTATGCTGACTTTCAACACAGTCGCTGCCTGCCCTCCGTGTCAAGGCTCGAGTCCGGGAGGCTCGCTGAAGGCGAGCGATTCGATTAGCCCAGGGTGCAGCCCGCGGCAAGCGAAGCGCAGCAAGGGCGAAACCCTGGGTACAGCGGTTCACCCCACAAGCTAGAATGCAGCATGGCTCAAGTCAAGACTCCTGTGGCGCAGCATTAGCGCAGCGCGTCAGAAGTTTTAAGCCAGCCTGTCGCGTTATCCCACGCCTTCAGAGGGTGTCGCAAAAGCCTTCAACATGACACTTCGAAGGCTCGTTATTCCACCCCTTCAGGGTTCCTTTAGAGGTGCTCCCATTACCCAGGGTGCCGCTCGCGCGCTTCGCGCCCTCGCTGTACCCTGGGCTGGCGAATCGCTCGCCTTCAGCGAGCCCGGACTTGACTTCTAACATGGTCGCTGGGCGGGCGAATCGCACCTCCTTCGGGGTTCTCAAAGAGCAAGAAAGTGCTCCTTGAGACGCTTTGCGAGTGGTTCGGGCTGCACTTTTGCGACACCCTCTTCAGCGTTCGCGCCTTTGCCTTCAGCGAGCCCGGACTTGACTTCTTACACAGTCGCCGGGCTGGCGAATCTGTCCCTGTCAGGGACAAGAACGGAGGGCCCTGGCTCAGAACTTATGACCGGCAGCACCAGGTGGCCAACAAGTTCACGCACGGGTCAAGCTTCAGCGACCGCGCTCAAAGCCTACTTGCCCTCGGCGGTATGAGGCAGCTCGCTATCGGCTTGTCAGACCAGGAACTCGGCGCAGACTTGATCGGCCAGGAAGATGCCGCGGGAGGTGAGAGAGATGGTTGATGCCCGGCGGGAGATGAGTTGCTGGGACTGGAGACGCTGCAAGTGAGCCGCGTAGAGGTTCTGGGCGGGGAGGCGGTACTTTTCGGAGAGCGCCTCCAGGTTGGCGCCTTCGCGGGTGCGCAGGCGAAGCATGATTTCTTCACCCAGGGCTTGACGGGCGGGGAGGCGTTCTTCGACTGAGCGGGGAACGCGTCCCCGCGCGGCGCCGGCGGCGTACTGGTCCAGGTCGCCGCAATTGGTCCAGCGCAGGCCGTCCAGGTAAGAAGAGGCGCTGACCCCCAGTCCCAGGTAGTCTTCGTTGCGCCAGTAGATGCGGTTGTGCAGGCACTCGCGTCCGGGCAGGGCGAAGTTGGAAATTTCGTAGTGGGTCATGCCGGCTGCCCGGGCGTAGCCGATGGCCGTTTGGTACATGTCGGCCGCCAGGTCCTCCCCGGTTTCCTTCAGCAGTCCGGCCTCATGGCGACGGCCGAACTCGGTTCCTGCTTCGATGGTCAGGTTGTAAAGGGAGAGGTGCTGAGGACGGTAGGACAAAGCCTCTTCCAGATCGGCCTGCCATTCCTTCAAGGTCTGATGGGGCAGAGCGAAGATGAGGTCGAGATTGAGGTTGCGGAAGCCCGCCTGGCGGATCCAGCGGATGGAGGTGCGGGCCTGCCCGGCGTCGTGGACGCGTCCAAGGGCTTTCAGGTGCCCGTCGTGGAAGCTCTGCACGCCCAAGCTGATGCGGTCGATTCCAAGCTCGCGGTAAGCCGCCAGCGAGCCGGGAGTGAGAGTGCCCGGATTGCACTCGATGGTCCATTCCTCGACCTGGCTGAGGTCGAAGGCCTCCCGCAGCGACTCGATCAGCCCGTTGAGCTCATGTAAACGCAGTTCGGAGGGCGTCCCGCCCCCCAAAAAGACAGTACGGGCCAGTGCTCCGCGATAGGGCGAGTGACTGATCTCGTCTCGTAGCGCCTTCAAATGGCGGCCACGCTTGACCTCCCCCACCGGACCCGAATTGAAGTCGCAGTAGAAACACTTGCGCACACAGAAAGGGATGTGCACATAGAGTCCCAGTGGACGTCCTACCGTCATACTCAGCCCCTTACTCGTCTACCTTGAGGACGCTCAGGAAGGCCTCCTGGGGAATCTCCACCTGTCCCACCGATTTCATGCGCTTCTTGCCTTCCTTTTGCCGTTCCAGCAGCTTGCGCTTGCGGGTCACGTCGCCACCGTAGCATTTGGCGGTCACGTTCTTGCGCAGGGCCGGAATCTTCTCGGCGGCGATGACTTTGCGTCCCAGGGCGGCCTGCAAACGGATCTCGAAGAGTTGGCGGGGAAGCACTTCCTTCAGTTTCTTGACCAGCGCCTTGCCCCGGTAGTAGGCCTTGTCGCGGTGAGTAATGAAGCTGAGCGCATCGACGGGCTCGCCGTTGAGCAGGATGTCCATCTTGACCAGATTGTCCTCTTTGTAGCCCGCCATTTCGTAGTCGAATGAAGCGTATCCCTTGGTGCGGCTCTTGAGGGCGTCGAAGAAATCCATCAGGATTTCGGACAAGGGCAGTTGGAAAGTCAGCATGGCCCGTTCCGGCCCGTTGTATTCCAGTTTCCCGAAGGTGCCGCGGCGGTCGTTGCAGAGCTCCATGATGGTGCCCACGTACTGGCTGGGAGTCATGACGGTGGCGTGCACGTAGGGCTCTTCCACGCGGTCCAGCCTCTGGCCCTCGGGCCAGTGGGTAGGATTATCGATCATCTCAACCGAGCCGTCGTTGAGAACGATGCGGTAGACCACCGAGGGAGCGGTGGCTACCAGCGGAATATCGAACTCCCGCTCCAGGCGCTCCTGCACGATCTCGCTGTGCAGCAATCCCAAAAACCCGCAGCGGAAGCCGAATCCCAGGGCGGCCGAGGTCTCAGGCTCATAGCTCAATGAAGCGTCGTTGAGCTGCAGCTTGGCCAGCGCGTCGCGCAGGTCGGGGAACTGCTCGGAATCGACGGGATAAAGCCCGCAGAAGACCATCGGCTTGGCGTCGTGGTAACCGGGAAGAGGCTTTTCGGCCCTGCGTCCGCGCTCGGTCATGGTGTCGCCCACCCGGCAGTCGCCGATGGACTTCATGGCGGCGTGCACGAATCCCACCTGACCGGTCAGGAGGGCTTCGGTTTCCAGCATTTCGGGAGCGAAGATGCCGACCCCGGCGATCTCGGCTTCGTGGCCCGTGGCCATCATGTGGATCGTCATGCCGGGACGCAACTCTCCGTCCACCACCCGAACATAGGCGATGATGCCCAGGTAGGGATCGAAATGAGAGTCGAAGACCAGAGCCCGCAGAGGAGCCGCCGCGTCGCCCTTGGGAGCGGGAATGCGCGAAACCACGGCCTCCAGGATGTCTTCTACGCCCTGTCCCGTCTTGGCGCTGGCAGGAATGCACAGGTCGCGCTCGATGAAGAGGGTCTCTTCGATTTCTTCAGCCACCCGCTCGGGGTCGGCGGCGGGCAGATCGATCTTGTTGATGACGGGGACGATTTCAAGCTTGTGATTGAGAGCCAGGTTGACGTTGGCCAGGGTTTGAGCCTCCACGCCCTGTGCCGCGTCCACCACCAGCACGGCTCCTTCGCAGGCGGCCAGACTGCGCGAGACTTCATAGGTGAAGTCGACGTGCCCGGGAGTGTCGATGAGGTTGAGTTCGTAGATGGTGCCGTCCTTGGCCTTGTAGTGGAGGCGCACCGCCGCCATTTTGATGGTGATGCCCCGTTCCCGCTCCAAGTCCATCTTGTCCAGCACCTGTGCCCGCATCTGCCGGCGGTCGATGGTCTCGGTGTCTTCCAGCAGCCGGTCGGCCAGGGTCGACTTGCCGTGGTCGATGTGGGCGATGATGCAGAAATTGCGTGTGTGCGCCTGGTCGACCCTGGGTCTGGGGGGCTTCTTTTCTGTAGATGAGGGCATTGAGCTCAATCGTCCTTCCGTCCGAAACCCCTATTTTACACTACGGTCCATTCCCGCAATCCGGTGCATGGTGAGTGACTGTCTAGTGCCGCCGGCCATAAGGTCTGAGCCAGGGCCGCCGTTTTTTGTCTCTGAAAGGGACAGATCCGCCAGCCCGGCGACTGTGTCAGAAGTCAAGTCCAGGCTCGCTGAAGGCGAGCGATTCGTCAGCCCAGGGTCAGCCCCGGCGAGCGCGAGCGAGACGGGGCGCCACCCTGGGTTCAAGACGGCAAATGTGCAAACGCTGAAAGCGTGGGATAACGCCACGGGGTGGCTCAAAACTTCTGACGCACTGCACCAGACTGTAGCGAGCAGCCTCAAACCGCCGAGAGCATTGGGCCTTCACTGCGGTCACTGCAACTTGACGCGTGTGTGAACCTGTCGGTCACCTGGTGGCCCTGGAACTCAAGACCGGCTGGACGCGCCTTCAACCTGCTTGAGCTTGCGCTCCAGGAATCGCCGTTCGGGTCCGCTGCAGGGACACTGGAGAGCGCGCCGGTAGAAACGGGCCGCTTCCCGTCCCCTCCCCGCCCGGCGGTGCAGGTCGGCCAAGGTGGCGGGGAGCAGGTAGTAGTCGCGCAGAGCCGGATTGTCCTCGATTTCCAGCAGGGACTCCAGCCCCGCTTCGACTCCTTCAACGAAAGCCAGCGCCACGGCCCGGTTGAGCCTGAAGATAGGCGAAGGCTGGATTTCGATAAGAGCGTCGTAAAGGTCCAGGATCTTCTTCCAGTCGGTTTGGGCGTAGCCGGGGGCGGCCACGTGACAGGCGGCGATGGCGGCTTGCAGATGATAGCGGCTGAGCGCCTGGGCCCGCATGGCTTGACCCAGGTGGCGGCTGCCTTGCTCGATGAGGCGCCGGTCCCAGCGCGAACGCTCCTGATCGGCCAGCAGGACGATCTGGCCGTCTTCTTCGCGGGCCGGCAGACGCGAGGCGTGGAGGCAAAGCAGGGCGGCCAACGCGTGCACCTGAGGTTTGGAGGTCAAGGGGTGGGCCGAAAGCAGCGAAATCAGGCGCAGGGCCTCGCCCGTCAGGTCGCGGCGCACCAGAGCTTCTCCGCTGTGGGCGGCATAGCCTTCGTTGAAGAGCAAGTAAACGGCTTCAAGCACCGAATCGAGCCGCTGCGCGAGGTCCGCCGGGGGCGGAACCTGGAAGGGCAGCTTCTTGCGCTTGATCATGCGCTTGGCCCGCACTAGGCGCTGAGCCACCGTGGGCTGGGCCGAAAGCAAGGCGCGGGCGATTTCGGGCACCGAGAATCCGCAAACCGTCTTGAGCGTCAGCGCCACCCGCGAGGCGGGGGGCAACTCGGGATGGCAGCAGATGAAAATCATGGCCAGTTGATCGTCGCTGAGTTCCTCGACGAAGCGGCTCTCGCGGGGCTGGCCCGCCTCCCCCCGGGACTGGCTGATCCACTTCTTGAGGTCCTCTTCCTTGTCGCGAAGGGTGGAAGAGCGGCGCAGGCGGTCGAGAGCCCGGTTGCGGGCCACCTTGATAAGCCAGGCGCGGGGATTGTCGGGCAGTCCGCGATAGGGCCAGACCCGCAGAGCCTGCACCAGCGCGTCCTGCACGATGTCGTCGACCAGGTCGAGCTGGCCGGGCCCGAGGATGCGGGTCAGCGTGGCCGCGATGCGTCCCGCCTCGCGCCGAAAGAGATGGTCGACCATCTTCCGCGCGCGCTCCTGCTCGGCCTCGTGCGATATGGCCATCCTTATTCAACCTTCGATTTGGGACGAAAAAGTTGGATGGGAAGGGCTTGCTGGAAATCAGCAAAGTCCTTGTCGCTGGTAAAAATCGGCATTCCCAACCTGACAGCGACCGAGCAAATCAAGAAGTCGATGCTGGGGCTTTGGACTCCTGCCACAATTTACCACACAAACAGGCGTGTTGCCGCTACTCCTCCTCTTGGTGGCGCTCGTCGATCTCGCGGATTTCGATGCGCGTGCCGTAGCGGACGTGGGGGCAGTCGCGGCTGAGTTGAACAGCCTGGTCATAGTCGTCGGCTTCGATCATGAAGAATCCGCCGATGACCTCTTTGGTCTCGCTGAAGGGTCCGTCGACCACCAGTCCCTCGTCGTCCTGGCGGACGATCCGGCCTTCGCCTTCCACCAGCTTCTGGCCTCCCAACAGGTGTCCAGCCTGGGCCATGCGGGCGCTCCAGTCGACGTATTCCTGTATCAGATCCTGCATTTGCTGGGGCGAGTAGTTCGAAGCGGCGGTGGGTTCTTCATGAAGCAACAAGAGAAACTTAGACATTTTCATAGCCTTTCTGTTCGGCGGTTTCCGTTTTACGCCATCAAGACGTTTGCCGCATCCTCAATTCGACACTGGCGCCCGATTCGCCCTCGCGAGCCCCCTCTGGCCGTGCCCGCTCTGGCCGTTTAGAATGCTGAGCTATGAGACAAGCGAAGTGCGCACGCAAGCATTGGGGTTGGATGGTTCTGCTGACGGCCTGCCTGTCCCCGGCCCTCCTTGGCCAGGGAAAAGCGTTGACGGTGGAAGACATGATGAAGTTCCGCCAAGTGGAGGGACCGGTCATTTCAAAGGACGGAGCCTGGGTGGCCTACCAGGCGCGTCCTGGACGCGGCGACGGGCAGGGCCTGGTCAGGGCCGTGGACGGCAGCGCTTCCTACACGGTGGATCGGGGAGCCAGCCCCGCCATCTCGGGCAACTCGGCCTGGGCGGCCTTCGTGATCGAGCCGTCCTTCGCCGCCCAGCAAAAGGCCGCCGAGAAAAAGAGCGAGGACAAGCCCAAGAACGGCCTGGCCCTGGTCAATCTGAGCAACGGCCAACAGACCGACTTCGAAAACGTGCAGCGCTTCGCCTTCTCGCCCGACGGCCAGTGGCTCGCTTACCATCGCTTCAAAGAAGAGGGGGAAAAAGACCAGGAGAAGGATGAGGAGGCTTCCCAACCGGAGGAGCCGGAAGAGCCGGAGGCGGCTGAGGCCGAGGAGGAGGAAAAGCCCGAGAAGCGTAAGAACGCCGGCACGACGCTGATCCTGCGGCGCCTCTCGGACGGGTCGGAACGCGAGCTTCAATGGGTCAAGGGTTGGGCCTTCGACGAACAATCGCGCTATCTGGCCTATGCCCAGGCCAGCGAGGATGGGCAGGGCAACGGTTTGCGCTTGACCAGCCTGGAGGAGTCGCCGCAGGAAACGGCTCTTTCGGAGTCCGCCGACGGCGTCTACGAGTCGTTGACCTGGAGCAAGGACTCGGGCCGGCTGGCCTATCTGCAAGCGGTGGCCGACCAAGACGGCAAGGCCGGACCGGCTCAATTGCGCATTTGGGACGGCCCAGGCGATGTCCAGGCAGCGGTCGACGACGCCGAGACTCCCGAGGGATGGATGATTCCTCTCGAGCATAACTCCCTCCGCTTCAGCAAGGACGAAGCGCGGCTGTTTGTGGGACTGCGTCCTCGCCAGCCCGACGAGATGGAGGAAGATGACGCAGAGGACGGGGACGAGGGAGAAGAGGAGGAAGAACCCAGCGACCCCTACGATGTGGGGGAGATACTGGAAAAGCGCGAGGTGGACGTCTGGCACTGGAACGATCCGCGCATCAAGACTCACGAAAAGGACTCTTACCAGCAACGCAGCCGCAGCACCTTCGGCGCCGTCTACCACCTCGACTCCAACCGTCTGGTGAAGTTGGCCGATGAAGAGGTCCCGCGCCTGATCCCGTCCGAGAACCCGAACACGGCGCTGCTGATTTCGGACGTCCCCTACCTGCAGGAGATCACCTGGGTGGGCTTCAACCAGGACGCCTACCTGGTCGACCTCGAGAACGGGCAAAGAAAGCTGGCCGCCAAGCGCGTGTCAGGGCCGCTGGAGCTCTCTCCCGACGGACGCTACCTGGCCTATTTTCAGGTCGACAACTGGTGGCTTTACGACTTCCAGACCGATACCAAGCGCCTCCTCACCGCCGAGATGGAGGTGCCTTTCTACGACGAGGACCACGATTATCCCTCGCCGCGTCCCGGCTACGGTTCTCCCGGCTGGCTGGAGGACTCTTCGGCACTGCTCATCTACGACAAGTACGACATCTGGAAGTTTCCCGCCCAGAAGGGTTCGGCTGCCATCGATTGCCTGACAGACGGCCGGGGACGTGAGGAGGAGCGAATCTTCCGCGTGGTGGACACCGATCCCGACAGCGACTTCATCGCCGCCGATGGGGCCCTGTTGCTGACTTCTTACCACGACAAGCAGAAGAACGACGGCTGGTACCGGCTAAAGATGTCCCAAGGCGGCCTGGAGCGCCTTCTCGAACAAGCCAAGAAGTTCGACTTCATCGCCAGGGCCGAGGAGGCCGACAGACTGCTCTACACCCGCGAGGACTACGACGAGTTTCCCGATTTGTGGGTGGCTTCGTCTGACTTCGCCGATGCCGTCAAGGTGAGCACGGTGAATCCGCAGATCAGCGAATTCGCCTGGGGCACTTCGGAGTTGGTGGAGTGGAATTCGCTGGACGGGATTCCGCTGCAAGGCGTCCTCATCAAGCCGGGCAACTACCAGCCGGGCCAGCGCTATCCCGTGCTGGTCTACTTCTACCGCTTCTTCTCTCAGCGCCTGCACGAGTTCAACGAGGTGGTCATCAACCACCGTCCCAACTTTCCCTTTTATGCTTCAAACGGTTATGCCGTCTTTTTGCCGGACATTCGCTTCGAAGTGGGGCGTCCGGGGTTTTCGGCCACCAAGTGCCTGGTGCCCGGGGTGCAGAAGCTGATCGACATGGGCGTGGCCGATCCCCAGGCCATCGGACTGCACGGACATTCCTGGAGCGGCTACCAGACGGCCTTCGTGGTGACTCAGACCGACATCTTCGCCGCCGCCGTGGCCGGCGCGCCGGTTTCCAACATGACCAGCGCTTACGGAGGCATCCGCTGGGGATCGGGACTGTCGCGCCAGTTTCAGTACGAGCAGTCGCAAAGCCGCATCGGGGCTTCACTGTGGGAGGATCTGCCGGCTTACATCGAGAACTCGCCGGTCTTTTACGCCGACCGCATCCATACGCCGCTGCTGATTCAGTTCGGAGACGAGGACGGGGCCGTGCCCTGGACGCAGGGCATCGAGCTTTACATGGCCATGCGCCGGCTGCGGAAGCCCGCGGTGTTCCTGCAATACCGCGGCGAGCCCCACCACCTGCAAAAGTACGCCAACAAGCTCGACTACACCCTCAAGATGAAGGAGTTCTTCGACCACTTCCTCAAAGGCGCCCCCGCCCCAAAGTGGTGGATCGAAGGCGCGGCCTACGAGGGCAAGTAGGCGTACGGGTGGAGCATACTCGCCCATCGCCCCGCCACGGCCAAGCGGGGGCAGGCCACCGAGCGGTACCTTGGCCGGGTGGGAGGCGCATCCTTGCGGCGATCCAGGCAACGCCCCAACACGGCCAAGCGGGGCAGGCCACCGAGCGGTCCCCCGGCCGGGTGGGAAGCACATCCTTGCGGGCCTCTTTGGCCAAGGCTAAGGAGGGCGTCGCCGATGGGCACAGCACCCCTTGTCACCTCACAGCGGCTCGCCACCGAGACGTCACTCAACGCTAACCCCAACAATGGTGTCCCCAGGCAGAATGCTTGCAAGAACGTCCCACCCACCCTCGACCTGAGCCCACACGGTGTAGCCTCCGTCCAGATGATGCTGGGGAGAGTAGGCTGCGAACCACTGGCTGCCCCCGGTGTCTTTGCCGGCCAGCGCCATTCCCACGGCGCCGCGGGTGTAGCGGCGGGTATTGATCTCGCAGCGGATGTCGTATCCGGGACCGCCCCATCCGTCCCCCCGCGGACATCCGGCCTGCAGCACGAAATGGGGCACCACGCGATGGATAGTGATGCCCTCGAAATACCCCTTCTCCGCCAGTGCGATGAAGTTGTAGACGGTCAGCGGAGCGTCTTGAGGATAGAAGCGGATGTTGAAGCGTCCTCGACTGGTTTCGATCTGGGCGCCTTTTCGGTCTTCCAGCACCTCCAGCACCCGGCGGTAGAAACCGAGATCGCGGTCGAGGTCGCGGACGCCGATCTTGTCGCGCACCGAAGGTCCGTCGACGTCCTTGAGGGCCACCGCCGCCTGGACGCGGGCGTTGCGGTCGGGGTCGTCGAGGGCGGAACGCAGGATGAGCAGGGCCTGCTCGTCGGGGAGAGCCGCCTGTACCGCTCCCAGAACGGCCGACTTGGCTTCGAAGTTGGGATCGTCGCGCAGGCGTCCGTAAGCCGCCGCCAAAGCGTCCAGATGGGGTTGGGGGCCGCGCTGGCGCAGTCCGCCTGCGGCCAGAGCCTTAACCACCGGGTCGGGATGCCCCAGCAATTCAAGCAAGCGTTGAGTGGCCCGCGGACGGTCCCAGGACTGCCAGCGCTGAACGGCGGCATTGCGCACCAACGGATGGGGATCGTCCAGCGCCTTGTCGAGCTGTTCCGCCAGGGCATCTCCATCGCCGGCGGGAAAGAGCGACACAGCCGCCGCCCGCACCTGGGGACGCCCGTCCTGCAAGTATCGCGGCAGGTCGGCCTCCACGCCTTCGGGAGCCAGCGCATGCAGGCTGGTCAAAGCGGCGGACGCCAGAGCCGGCGACTCATGGGCGAGCCAGGGCTCGATCTTCTCGGGGGTGGAGGCGTCCTCGGAGGCGGCGGCGGCTTGCAGGCGTTCCAGCAGGACGTGGGGCGCATCGCTCTCGAATCCCTGCATGGCGCCCGCCGCGTCCACCAGCGAGCGGGCGGCGGCCGTGCGCAGGGCTTCGATGCGCACTCCCGCCTCGGGGTGTGCCAGCAGCCGGCTCAGCAACTGCGGATCGGGGTCGGCCACCATCTGCGTCCTCAGCAGGCGGGCCAGGTAGGCGGAGGCCTCAGCCTCCAGCTTGTCGGGAAGCCGGGCCAGCAGGGGGCCGTCCACCTGAAAGGGAGGCTCGGGCTCGTCGCCGCGCGGAAAGCGCGCCAGGTGATAGACGGCATGGCCCAGGTGAGGCGTATCCTCGCTCAGCAGTTCGATGGCCCGGCGGGCAGTGGAGGGGTTGGCCAGACGCCAGGAGGTGAGCAGGATGCGCCTTTTCACCTGCTCCGACTCTTCCACCTCCAAGCGGTCGAGCAAGGCGCTGGCGGCGCCCTTGACGTTCAGCTTGCTGACCGCCTCAACGGCCATTTCGCGAACCCCTTCGTCGCTGTCCGAGAAGGCGGCGACCAGCGCCATGAGGGCGTCTGTCTCTTGCGCTTCGCCCAGCGCGAAAGCCGCCATGGCGCGCACCGATGGGTCCTCGTCCTGGCGCAGCAGGCGCACCAATTCTTCGCGGAAGGCGTCGTCGGGGAACTCCAGCAAGCCGATGCGTCCCAGAGCCAGCACCGCCCGGGCGCGGATGGCGGGGTCCTGGTCTTGCAGCAGCGGACCCAGCAGCTCCATGTCGGCGTTGCGGCTGTCCTCCAGCATCAGGATCTGAGCCAGCCGCTCGTCCGCCTGCCGTTCCCCGCCGCAGGCGGCCAGAAGCAAGAGAAAGAGAAGGAGTGAAAATCCATGCTTGGGAGCACTCATTATTTTAGCCATTCTTTTTTCGCCGTCCCCATGCGCCCGATTCTCACCCTCTCATCCCATGCTGTCAAACCCCTGCGTCAAGGCAAGTGCTGCCCGTCATGAATTCTGAGCCGGGGCCCTCCGTTCTTGTCCATGACAGGGACAGATTCCCCAGCCCAGCGACTGTGTTAGAAGTCAAGTCCGGGCTCGCTGAAGGCGAGCGATTGGCTAGCCCAGGGTCAGCCCCGGCGAGCGCCAGCGAGACGGCGGCGCCACCCTGGGTTTCAGACGGCAAAGGTCAGAACGCTGAAGGCGTGGGATGACGCGACAGGCTGGCTCAAAACTTCTGACACGCTGCGCTAATGCTGCGCCGCCACAGGATTCTTGACTTGAACCATGCTGCATTCTAGCTTGTGGGGTGAACCACCGTACCCAGGGTTTCGCCCTTGCTGCGCTTCGCTTGCCGCGGGCTGCACCCTGGGCTAATCGAATCGCTCGCCTTCAGCGAGCCCGGACTTGAGCCTTGCCGCGGAGGGCAGGCAGCGACTGTGTTGAAAGTCAAGCACAAGCTCCCTGAAGGGGAGCCATTCGCCAGCCCAGGGTCAGCCCCGGCGAGCGCCAGCGAGACGGCGGCGCCACCCTGGGTTTCAGACGGC
>DATIPQ010000045.1 GCA_035471785.1 Acidobacteriota bacterium | reverse complement strand
GCGGCCACCTGGCGGCACAGCTTGGCCCAGGCCCGGGATTCGCGGCGGATGGCGCGCTTGAGATACTTGAGCTCGTCGCGCAGCCTTACCATCAGGTCGCTGTCACGGCTCGATTTCTTCACGGCAGCCAGATGCTGGCGGATGCTTTCCAAATCGCCCAGCCGCCTGACCAAGTTGTCCGAGATCCCAACGATCTCTCTTTTCAGTCGGGTCTTGGCGGGCTCGGTGCGGCCATCGATTTTGGCTAACATCAGCTTGCGGTCTTCGATCACCAACCGCTTCCGGATGGTCGAATCTTTGACCGTCCTCAGCCCCGAGGCCAAGCCGAACTTGCTGGCCAGCCAAATCAGAACGCGGGTGATGTCGTACTGATAGAAGCGGACTCCGTTGCGATAGTCGCCGGCAAAGGTGTGATGATAGTTGTGATAACCCTCGCCCATCGTCAGTAGCGCCAGAAACCAGTTGTTGACGGCCGAATGCTCAGTGGAGAAGGGCTTGACGCCCCACATGTGGGCCAGCGAATTAATGAACCATGTGCAATGGTGGACCAGGAACATCCGGGCCAGCAAGGCGATCACGAAAGCCCCGGCAAAATCGCTGAAGGCCCATCCCAAAAGAAGGACGGGGACCAGGTTGACGACCGCCACCAGGGCAATGTAGTGCCGATCCTGAAAGCTCACCATCGGATTCTTGGCCAGATCGGATACTAGACCAGGGTCGAAGGACTCGCGCTTCTGGAACATCCAAAGCAAGTGAGAATGCCAGAAGCCATCCTTGGTCTGGTAGGGGTCCTTGTCGGTGTCCACATGGCGGTGATGCAGCCGGTGGTCATGGGCCCATTGCAGCGCGCTCCCCTGCACCGCCAAGGTGCTGAAGAAAAGCATGCCCACCTCAAGAATGGGGTGCGGCTTGAAAGTCTTGTGAGTATAGAACCGGTGATAGCCCGCCGTGATTCCCAGGGCAGCGAAAACGAAAAGCAGGAAGGCCGACAGGATCAGCCAAAGGTTCAAGGGCGTGTAAATCAGATAAATGGGCAATGAAATGGCTAGCGCCAAGTGATAGCCAATCAGGAAGGAGCCTTCCGTCCAATTGAAATTCTTCATCAGGGTCTCTCGGGCCGGGCTGGGGGACGCAGCGTCTTCCAGTAGCCGACGGGATGGGGGGACCAGCGAGTTCGCCGGTCCCCTAAAGTGCCGTTCAGCGCCTGCTTGTTTCGGCGCCGGGTGCGGCAGACTACCAGACTCCGCGGCTGGAACCAGCGCGGCTGTCGCCCCGAGGCTTGGCTTCGTCGACCTTCAGGGTGCGGCCGTCGAGCTCGCTCCCGCTCAATTCACCAATGGCGGCCTGAGCTTCGGACGGGTCCGACATCTCGACAAAACCAAATCCACGCGAGCGACCCGTGTCGCGGTCCGTGATGATGTTGGCGGACTCGACAGTCCCATGGTTCCCGAAAAGTTCTTCCAGTTGCTGTTCGGTGGTGGAGAACGCTAGTCCTCCGACATAAAGTTTTCTTCTACTCATTTAATTTATCCTCTAAAGGAATCTGTTTTGACCTTCCGGGGTAGCCACGAAAGAAAAGGAGGGAGAATGGCTCTCTAGCCGCTTCTTGGCGTGAAATACGAGGCAAGATCGTAAGGGGTCCGCAGTTTGCTCGACCGTGCCAGGGACCCGGAACCAGCACGATCTTTACAGTGTACCACAGTTCCACCCGCCTGCCCGCCGGCAACAGGCTAGCCTCGCCGTTGGCGGCGGAGTTGGATCAGGGTTTCGTAGGAGGGGAAGCCGCGGATGGGTTCGGCGGTTTTGACGGCGCGGACCACGGCCTCGGCTACGGCTTCGGCAGCCAGGTGGCCGACTTGCAGGGGGTTGAAGTCGGAGAGGGCTCCGGAGGAGAGGGCGAAGATGGTGTCGCCGTCCACCTGGGTGTGGGCCGGACGGATGGTGCGGGCGTAGCCGTTGTGAGCCATGTCGGCCACCTTTCCCGCCTGGGCCTTGGTCAGGGACGCGTTGGTGGTGATTACCGCCAATGTGGTGTTCTCGCCGTCGCCCGACTGGAGGGCCGCGAGCTTGGATTGGCGCAAGTGCCGGGAGACGTCGGCGAACTCGGCGGAACGGGCGCCTTGGCGGGCGCCGGCGATGATCTGGCCGCTGGACGGGTCGACGATGTCTCCCGCGGCGTTGAGGGCCACCAGGGCGGCGACCGTCAGGTCCTCGACAGTGATGGAAAAGCTGCCGATCCCGCCCTTCATGCCGCGGTCGGCGCCTAAGAGCTTGCCCACGGTAGCGCCGGCGCCGGCGCCTACGCTGCCTTCCTGCACCAGTCCGTCGGTGGCGTTCTTGCAGGCCTGGTAGCCCTCGGCCTTGCCGGGACGGATGTGGGCGTTGCGTCCGCGCAGGTCGTAGAGGATGGCGGCGGGGACGATGGGGATGATCTGGTCTCCCACCTGGTAGCCGATGCCCCTTTCTTCCAGGTACTGCATGGCGCCGGCGGCGGTTTCGAGTCCGTAGGCGCTGCCTCCGGAGAGCATGACGGCGTGAACCTTCTCGACCGTGCTCTCGGGTTTGAGGAGATCGGTTTCGCGGGTGCCGGGGGAGGCGCCGCGCACCGAGACTCCTCCCACCGCGCCCTGCCCGCAGAGGACGACCGTGCAGCCGGTGTTCTGTTCGGGATCGGTGTAGTGTCCGACGCGGAAGCCGTCGATGTCGGTGAGGCCGCCGTCGTAGGTGGATTGTTCGGTTTCGTCCCTGTCCTCGGGTTGGGGGGCGGGGGAGGACGATCCTGAGGCGTTGGAGGAGGCGGCGGCGGCCAGGGGCAAGGTCATGGCCAGGCGGCTGAAGTTGCGGCGGTTCATGGTTTTGATTCTCGCTACCAGCGGGCTTTTGTGCAAAGTGACAGAGGACCAAGTCGAGCTGTAAGCCGAATTCTGTGTCCTCCGCAAGGAGGACGACGGTCATTCCTCTAGGGATGCGGTCGCCCGCATCCTCCAGCAGCCTACCCGCTCCCTCGGCGTCCGCCAAGGACGCTGAGACGGGCCGTCTCAGACGGGGAGCCTATTTGGCCTTGCACCGCGTGGGGTTTGCCGTGCCTTCGATGTCACCATCGAAGCGGTGAGCTCTTACCTCGCCGTTTCACCCTTACCCCGACCGAAGCCGGGGCGGTTTGTTTTCTGTGGCACTTTCCGTAGGGTCGCCCCTCCTTCCCGTTAGGAAGCACGCCGCCCTGTGGTGTTCGGACTTTCCTCTCCCCGGGTCTCCCCGGGCAGCGATCACCCGCTCGACTTGCCTGCCCGCAATTGTAAGGGATTGCGCGATCGGTTGTGCGGTTGCGCCGGCCCTAGCCCCAAAGGACCCGGCAATTCTCTGCCAAAGGCCTTGGTCCTTGGACTGTTCGCGCTCTCATCACCTTCGCCTTCGCGATGTCATTTCAGGCGACCGCCCAAGCCCAGTGTGGATGCTATGAGCTCCTGCCCTGCGGCGCTTGCGGTCCCAACAAGCTTGTTGTAGATTGTGGGGGCGTACAGGTCTGTAAACCATGCTCCTATAGTTGCAGTTAACAACGAACGTCCGCGACGAATTGGGACAAGGCTACCCAG
>DATIPQ010000044.1 GCA_035471785.1 Acidobacteriota bacterium | reverse complement strand
ATAGATGCTGGGCACCGACAGGACGCCGGTGCCGTTGACGGCTTCAATAAGGTCTCCGGCCTCAAGCTGAAGGGCCGGATCGGCCAGCGGCGAGCGTTCGGAAGGATAGTCGGGTTCGGAGCGGTAGATGTATTCGATGCGGTAGCCCCCGGCCTGCTCGTCGCGCTGCAGCCGCGCTCCCAGTTTGGCCAACCTGATCTGATCCTGGCCTTGGCGCAGGTCGCCGCCCCGCAGGCTCACGTGCAGGGCCGAAAGTTCGCTCACCAGGTAGCCGATCAGGTCGCTGAGTTCGCGGCGGGTAGTGACGCGGTCCACCAGCGGCAGGTACTTGTCGCGCATGGCTTCCCAGTCGACGCCGTGCATCCCCGGATCGTAGAAAAAGTCGCGCTCCATGCGCCAGGCGTCAATGAACATCTGGCGGAAGTCCTCTTTGACGTCGATTGAAAACTTCCACTCGCTCAAGTCGACGCGGGCCTCATCGAGGTCGGCCTTGCCGGCACGGGCATCGAGGACGTAGAAACTGGAGCCCTTGCGCACCATCATCTTCTTGCCGTCCAGCGAAAGCTGGAAGCCGTCGACGTCCTCCACCACCGTTTCCGGTTCGGCGTCAGGACCGAAAGGCAAGGCCATGAGGTGAGTGTCGGGGCCCGGGCCGCTTTCTCTGGACAGGAAAAAAAGGGCGTCCTTGCCGGCGCTCAGTCCACCGTAGTTGCCCGGCGGCAGGGGGACTTCGTAGAGCCGGTCCTGCAATCCCTCCAGGTCGATCTGCGCCGACGGTCCGGCCGTTTCGCCTTCCTCATTTCCGGCCTCTGACGCGTCCTCTTCACCCTCTTCCTGCATGGCCTCAGCCATCAGTTCGTCCAGAGGACGGAAAGGCGAGCGCTCGCCTTCGCGCAGGGCCACTTCATAAAGCATGTCGGTTCTGTCGAAGTAAGGGTCGGGCTGGCGCGTCCCCCAGGGGGAGCCCACAAGGGACCTGAGGTTGCGGTCCGAGAAGAAGGAGAGGAATCGGCCGTCGCGGCTGAACACCGGATTGAAGCTGTTGGTGCGGTCGCTGGTCAGCGTCGTGAGAGACTCGTCTTCGAGGTTGTAAAGGTGCAGTTGCCTGAAGGTGTTGAAGGCGTTCTGGCTGAAGACCAGCCAACGGCTGTCGGACGACCAAGCCAGGTCTCCCAAACCGCCTTCGCGGTTGCTGGAAAGGCGCTTCTGGTTGCCTGTTTCCACCTCAAGCAGCCAGAGATCTTCGGCCTCGTCGCGGAAGACCACCCATTTTCCGTCGGGCGAAGGATATCCCTGGTAGCGCAGGATGGCTCCGTTGTCGGTGAGGGCCCGGTCCTCGCCCACGCCGTTGGCGGGCAGGGTATGGAACTCGAATTCGCCGCTCTCATCCGACAAGGCCAGGAGGGTCTCGCCGTCGGGCATGAAGGCGGCGTCGCGGTAGCGCACGCCGGGGGTTCCCGTGGCCCGCACCAGGCGTCCTTGGCGGGCCGGGGCCACGAATACGCGTCCCCGCGAGGTGAGCAGGAGGCTCTCGCCCCGGGGATGCAGATCGACCGCCGTCAGGTAGTCGAGGGGCTCGTAGATCCACTTCTCGCGCAGTTGCTCGAAGTCCGAGGCCAGGCGGATGTCGACTTTGCGGTTGCGACCGCTTGCGGTGTCGTAGATCCACAAGTCGGCTCCCACCTGGTAGGCAATGCGTCCGCGAGAGGCGGGGGATGGCGCCTTGGCGTCCCAGCCCTGGTGACGGGTGTGCTGCTGAAGGTCGTCTCCCTGGGCGTTCATCGACCACAGGTTCATGGTGCCGTCGCGGTCGGTCATGAAGTAGACGCGTCCCTCCCACCAGCGCGGCGAATGGCTCTCGCCGTCATAGTCGGGGGTCAGGTTGACGGCTTCGCTGTCTCCCGGCGCGAAGCGCCAGATCTTGCGGGCGGTGCCGCCCTTGTAGCGCTTGGTGTCGTTGCGGTGATCGTCGGGACGCACGAAGAAGAGCGTGCCGTCCTCGGCGTAGCTTCCGTCCCCGGCGGGGGTGAGAGGGATGCGCCGCCGGGTCCCCTGGCCGAGGTCGATGGCCACCAGTTGATAGTCGGGCAAAGTGGCGTACTCGCGGGTGGCGTAAAGCAGTTCGCCGGCGGGAGAGAATCCGATGGCCAGCGAATCCGACTCTTCCCAACTGCGGCGCGAGGGAAGACCTCCCGCCAAGGGCATGGTGTAGACCTCGGCGGGACCTTCGTATTCGGCCGTGAACGCCAAGGTGGCCCCGTCTGGCGAGACGCGGGCATGAGATTCCTCGCCATGGTGGGTGGTCAGCCGGCGGGCCGTGCCGCCCTGGGCGTCCACTGTCCATAGATCGCCTTCGGCCGTGAAGATCAGGGTGTCGCCGGTAAGGGCCGGATGGCGGTAGTATCCTTGAGGCTGGGCGGCCAGCCAAACCGTCAGGAAGCACAACAGGGGCACGATAGACATCCTTCTCATGCCATGATCATGCCCCCTGCAATCATCGCGGGCAAGTTTTTGGCAGAATGAGGGCCATGAAGATTTCCGACATCCGTCGTGAATACCGTTCCGGGGGGCTGAGCGAGGCGGAAGCCGGCCACGATCCATTGCTCTTGTTCGGCAGGTGGTTCGAAGAAGCCCGAAGCGTCATGGGAGAGGACTGCAATGCCATGACCCTGGCCACCGCAGACCAGGGCGGACGTCCTTCCCTGCGCGTGGTGCTGCTCAAGGGCTTCGGCCAGGACGGCTTCATCTTCTTTTCCAACTACGAGAGCCGCAAGGGTAGAGAGCTGGAGGAGAATCCGCAGGCGGCGCTCAATTTCCATTGGAGTCCGCTGGAACGTCAGGTCCGCATCGAGGGCGGTGTCAGCAAACTGGCGGAACCGGAGTCGGAGCGCTATTTCCAGAGCCGCCCCCGGCTCAGCCGCCTGGCCGCGGCGGTTTCTCCTCAAAGCCGCGAGATCCCGGACCGGCGCCAACTGGAGAAGCGAATGGAGGAGCTGGAGAAGCGTCTGCAAGGCGGGGAGGTTGAGCGCCCGCCGTCCTGGGGCGGATACCGGGTGCATCCCCAGCATATTGAGTTCTGGCAGGGCCGTCCGGGGCGGCTTCACGACCGCATCCTCTTTCAACGTGTTGACGAGGGTTGGAGACGCAGCCGGCTGGCGCCCTAGGCACATCCTGGCGGCTGGAAAAAGAAAGGCCGCGGCGGTTGCCGCGGCCCGGAGGAGTGATCGGCCGCAACCTTACATGGCGGCCAGGGCCAGGCGGGGGCCACCGCTGTTCTCGCCGTCCTCTTCGCCTGAACTTTTTTGGGCTTCTGATTTCTTCTTGGCTTCGAACTTTTCCCACAGCTTCTGACGCACTTCTTCGGCCCTGCGCAGTACGCGGTCGTCCTGGTCGGCCCGTGCCCGCAGGCGCTTGGTGCAATGGCTCAGGGAAGAAATGTGCACGTTGAGCGCCTCGGCCAATTCGGTCAGAGTAAGCTGCGGAATCTCCTTGACCAGCACAGCGGCTACCGTGCGGGCTTCCGAGAGCTTGCGCTTGCGCGAGCCAGAGGAAAGCGCGTCCCTGGTAACGCCGTAGATCTCCGAAATGGCATCGAGTACGTTGTCGACGCTGACTTCCTTGGGTTGGTTGGCGCGGGCTTCCTCGAGCAGGCTGGCTACAGCCTCGTCATCGACGAGTCCGTTGGCCGAAATATTTCCCCGCGGCCAAACCTCGGTGACGTCGGCGCCCAACACCTGGAGGATTCGAAACAGGTTATCGAGGTTGATGTTGTACCATCCGCCTTCCAGGCACGAATAGGAGCTTGCGGGAAGTCCTGCACGCCGCGCCACCTCTTGCACCTTGATGGACTTGGCGATGCGGATTCGCCGCAAACACTCCCCTACGTAACGATTGACGAGCTTCTTCGATCTCATTCTTAGCTTCCTTCCTATTTAAGACGTTTGCTCAGCCTCACCGCTCGACGGTGCGGTGCCCTGTCTCTTCCCTCTATGACTCTTATCGGACATCCTTAGGCAGGATTTGAATTCCTAAGAGAGTTGTTTGAGGAAGTCACGGCCAAGCGTCCGTCCCGAAGGAGCTTGAGATGGCGCTATTGTTGCCGGCGCAGCACCTGAAGCGGATCGGTGCGGGAGGCCCTGAGTGCCGGCAAGGCTGCGGCCAGGAAGGCGGCCGACAGCAACAGCAGGGGGACCAGCAAATAGGTGCGGCCATCGAGCGGACTGATCTGAAAGAGCATTTCGCCGATCCAGCGGGAAAGAGCGGCGGCTCCGGCAAGGCCGATTAAGGCACCGGCGGCGGCAGGCGCCATGCCGCGCCGCGTCATGTGGCGGAAGACGTTCCAGCGCTCGGCGCCAAGGGCCATGCGCAAGCCGATTTCTCTCTGCCGAGCGTTGACCAGGTCGGAGCACACGCCCCACAACCCGACTAAAGCCAAACCGAGTGCGGAGAGCGCGAAAAAGCCCAACACCAAGGTGCTGAAATGCGAATCGGCCACCGAGGCAGAGAGTATTTCCTCGATGGTCGAGGCGGTGGCTATAGCCTGAGCGGGTTGCAGACTTTCGATCTTGGCCCGTACCTGGGGCAAAAGCCTGCGGGCCGGCCCCTGGGTGCGTACCAGCAGGTTCATCTTGTGCTGGGGCGTCTGCTGGAAGGAGAGATAATAAGCCGGTTCAGAAGGCTGGCGGGGCCCTGAGAAGCGGACGTCGCCCACCACTCCGATCACTTCAAACTCTCCCCGCCCTTCCATGGTGTAAAGCACGAGAGTCTTGCCCAGAGGACTGTCTTCGCCGAACCATCGCCGGGCGAAGGCCCGGTTGACGATCACCGTGTTGGCGCTCTCGGGTCCCTCGCTGCCGTCGAAGAGCCGTCCTTCGATGAGGGGCACGCCCATGGTGTGAAAGAACTGCCTGGTGACGGTGCGATAAAGCGCGGTCCGGGATTCGCCGGAAGGCAGGTCGGGATAGCCTTTGAGTCCGAAGCCCTGGAACCAATTCGATTCCATCGGATGGTCGTAAGAGGCCGCCGCCGAGTCGACAGCGGGCAGGGCTCTGACTTCCTCCAACAACTGGCTGTAGAAACCGCGCAGGGACTGGGGAGTGTCGAACTGGTGCGGACTGTGATGCATCTCCACCACCAAAACCTCTCCCGCCTTGAACCCCGGGTCCACCGAGCGCAATTGCTGGAGGCTGCGCAGGAAGAGGCCGGCTCCGATCACCAGCATTACGGCCAGGGCGGTTTCAGCGGCCACCAGCAATCCGCGCAGCCGATGCCCGGAAGCCGATTCGGTGGAACGTCCTCCCGGACGAAGGGTATCGGCGGGATAGGCACGCCGGCTTCTCCACAGTGGAATGCAGGCGAAAACCGCCGCCGTGATCAGGCACAGCCCCAAGGTCAGCGCCAAGGTGGGCAGATTGAGGGCGGCCTCCTGCAAACGGGGAACCTCGGCGGGGGCCAAAGAAGGCAGCAGGCCGATTGCCCAAACGGCCGCCAAAGTGCCCACTACAGCTCCCGCCGCTCCCAGAAGCAGGCCCTCGGCCAGAAACTGACGCAGCATCTCGACCTTCCCCGCGCCCAGCGCTTGACGAAGGGCCATTTCAGAACGGCGGGAGTGAATGCGAACCAGAATCAGGTTGGCCACGTTGACGCAGGCGATCAGCAGCACGCAGCCCACCGCCCCGAAAAGCATCCACAGAATCTGGTCGATGCTCCCCACGGCTTCCTCGGTCAGGGTGACAAGCCGAGTCTGGTGGGTGGCGTGGGTTTCAGGATATTCCTGGCGCAGCGAGGCGTCCAGACCTTGCAACTCTTCCCGCGCCTGAGCTAAATCGACCCCCTCTTTGAGGCGGGCCAGCACGCCGTAGGCGTGGGCGTGATTATGGGTGCTCAGGTTGACGGCCGGCCTCCAGAAGCGGGGCTGATCAGAGCCGAACTCCAGCCGTCCCGAGGCCCAGGCGTTGAGAGGATAGAGCTGATCTGCAACCACGCCGATGACCTCGTAAGGTTGGCCGTCCAGGGCGATGACTTTGCCCACCGGCCTCTCGTCGTCTCCCAGGTAAGCTTTCCAGGCCACCGTGTTGATGACCACGCTCAAGCCTTGCCCGGCGAAGTCGTCCTGAGAAAAGAGCCGTCCCCGTTGCGCCTCAACCCCCAGGACATCAAAGAACTCCAGGCTGACGCGGGAGCCGTAGAAGAGAACCGGACCCTGATCGGTTTGCAGAGTATGCCCGGCTGATCCGAACAGCCCCACAAAGTGAAAACTGGAGGCGTTATCGCGCCAGAAAGCGAAATTGAAAGGAGAAACCCGAAACTTGTCCTCGAACTCGGCTGAATCCCATAAGGCGACCAACTGCTCGGGTTGAGGATAGGGCAAGGGCTTGAGCAACACGGCGTGAACCAGGCTGAAGAGGGTAGTGTTGGCGCCCAGAGCCAAGGCCAGCGTCAGCACCGCCACCAGCGAGAATCCAGGTCGGCGCAGCAGAGAGCGCATTGCGATGCGGAGATCAAACCATAGGGACTGCATGATTCCTCCCGGAGTCCGCCTGCCCCGCTCGAGAGGCTGGGCGGAGATCAAGATCTCCCGGCGGCGGCGAGGTCGCCGCTGAACCAGCAATTGAGCCAATGTGTCGGCCAGCAAGGCCGAGCAGAAGGCGGCAAAGGCCGCCACGCCTCCGCGGAAACGCTGTTCCTGCAGCAGCTTCTTCGAGTCGCGAAGGGTCTCCTGGCCCGCCTGGCGGCGAAATGAAAGGGGGTAGCCTTTTAGCATCAGCCGGCAAAGCGCCAGCGTGAGGACTTGGAGCCAGTTCTTCATGATCGGGCCTGAGAGCCCAGGTTACGCGAGCGGACCATCTCGGCCAGCGAACGCAAGCGTTCGGCTTCTGCCTCGAGCAGGTCGCGGCCCAGTGCGCTGATGCGGAAATAGCGCCGGCGCGGATCGTCGTTCTCCTGCGCCGCCGCATCCTCGCACTCCTCGATCAAGCCCGCCTCCTGCAACTGCCGCATCGAGCCGTAGAGGGTGGCCGGCCATAAGCGCACCTCCCCGTCGGTCCTCTCCAACACCTCCTGCATCACGGCATAGCCGTGGCGCCGGCACTCGGCCAGCGAGAGCAGGATATGAAACCAGTTGGCCTTGAGGGGCAGGTGTTGCCGCAAGACGGATTCTTTCTCTCGAGAGGTGGTCGGCGGCTCGGTCATAATCAATCTATATATTAGATACTACATAGTTGGCCAGAAAGGCAAGCAGAAAGTTGTCAGGCGAGAACGGGACCCGCGGAAAGGAGTCCTCTCCGCAGGTCCGGGAAAGATCCGTGTTAAGCGCTGGCTTTTTGAGCCTTGGCGTACTGCCGGGCCACGAAGTCCCAATCGATGACGTTGAAGAAGGCATCGACGTAGGCAGCTCTCTTGTTTTGGTACTTGAGATAGTAGGCGTGCTCCCAGACGTCGAGCACCAGCAGCGGCAGGCAGCCGAACTGGTTGAGGTTCTGGTGCTTTTCGACGCTGAGGATGGTGAGTTGGCCGCTTTGCGTCTGGTAGGCCAGGATGCCCCATCCGCTGCCCTCGACGGCGCCCGAGACAGCCTTGAATTGGGCCTCGAAGGCGTCATAGCTGCCGAAGTCGCGCTCAATGGCAGCGGCCAAGTCGCCGGACGGTCGTCCGCCGCCGTCGGGCGACATGGTGGGCCAGAAAAGCTTGTGCAGGAAGTGCCCCGATCCGTGGAAGGCGACTTCTCGTTGCCAGTGCTTGGCCAACCCGTAGTCGCCGCTGCGGCGGGCTTCCTTCAACTTGGCTTCGGCATTGTTGAGACCCGTGACATAGCCCTTATGGTGGATGTCGTGATGCAGCCGCATGGTGGCTTCGTCGATATGGGGTTCAAGGGCGTCGTAAGCGTATGGTAGTGGCGGTAGTTCATGTGCCATGTTTAATCTCTCCTCTGATGTTTTTCAGCGGTATATGAAATCGGCGGCCTGCTCGAGGGCCGTCGAGTGATTGACAAACAACGGTTTCATTCTATCAAGTCACGGAGCAATAAGCACTTGCACCGTTTTTTCCGCTTTCTTGGCCGAGTCCTGAAACAGGGTGCGGGCGTATCCGTAAGATATGGCGTTACGACCTCAACAACCTCCCGGGAATCCGGAGCGGGGAGGCTCGTTAATTCCCCGAAAGGGCGCTCCTTCCCGTTCCGGTTCCCCTTCTTCAGGTTTCTCCTCGCCCCTCCCCGATTTGGAACAGACCCCGCTTTTTTCGTAGACTGTGAGTTCTGCAGCGCTGCTGTGAGGAGACCTCATGACGATTCGCCGAGTGGGCAAGGAGAAAATCGCGGACCTGTTGAAGCGATCGCGCAATCCTCATGCGAGAGCTGCGGTCCCTCATTCGATCGAGTCGGACGAATCCGCTGAAGAGGTCGGCTCGGAAAGCCCGCCGGAAGACCAGCCGCATTCTCAGGAGGCTTCCGAGCCGCATCCTCCTGAGGCGGATGCTGAAGAGTCCTCGGCGCAGCCCGTGGCCGAGCCGAAACCGGACGCCTCCAAGCCCAAGATCCTGGTCAAGGGCCTTCCCGACTATCTTCCCCAAGTCCTGGTGCAGGAATGCGAATTGCAGATCGAACAGGCGGTGGAGGAGCTGATCAAGCGCACCGGACTCGAGCACCTGGTCCTCAACGTAGGGACGGCCCATGCGCCTCCCGTGCGCGATTCCTTTGGTGTAGGCGCGTCCGTCAAGCCTCCCCAGCGGGAGAAAGGGAGCGGGTCGCGAGGCCAGTCCCAGCGCAGCGGACCCAAGGACGAGCCCTCGGTGGAAGAGCGCGCCGAACAGTACGAGGCGCGTCCGCCTCTTTACGATTTCGACTTCCTGGTGGCGCCCGAGCACGTCAAGGAATCGCTGCTTTCGGCGGTCGACCTGATCAAGGTGGAACAAAAGGTATTCGACACCTGGAACCTGCGCAGCATCGAGCCTTTTCCCCGCTCGGCCCTCAATTTCTACGGTCCCTCGGGCACCGGCAAGACGCTGGCCGCCCACGCCGTGGCCAGCTACCTCGACAAGCCCATACTGGCGGTCAGTTATGCCGAGATTGAGAGCAAGTACGTGGGCGACAGTTCCAAGAACATCGAAGCCGTCTTTTTCGCCGCCGAGCGGGACCGGTCGGTGCTCTTCGTGGACGAGGCCGATTCGCTGCTCTCCAAGCGCCTCACCCATGTCACCCAGGGAGCCGAGCAGGCCATCAACTCCATGCGCTCCCAACTGCTGATCTGCCTGGAGCGCTACAAGGGCATCGTGATCTTCTCGACCAACCTGGTGGAGAACTACGACCAGGCTTTTCAGACCCGCATGCGCTACATCCACTTTCCCATGCCGGACGAACCCAGCCGGCGCGAGATCTGGAAGCGTCACCTGCCGCCCCAACTCCCTCTGGCCGCGGACGTCTCGCTCGACCAACTGGCCCGCATAGACGACCTGTGCGGGCGCGACATCAAAAACGCGGTTATCGACACCGCCCTGCGTATCGCCCGTTCCGGCGCCGACCGCATCTCCATGCAGGATCTCACCCGGGCCGTCGAGCGCGTCAAAGAGTCGCGCATCCTTCCCGACGGCAAACGATAAGCTCCGCAAGAGCAAAGCCCCCAGCCGGGATTGCGGACCGGGGGCGGCCAGTTTGCCCAGAAACTGCTGCTCCGTACTCAAGCGGAGCGGGTGGTGGGTTAGCTTAGTGTCAGCCGATGCGGACCCCGACGGTCTTAGTTGTTGTTCTGCTGGCGCCGCTGCTGCAACTCCTGCTGGCGCCGCTCTTCGATGAGGTCCTGCTTGGCTCCCTGGATTTCTTGAATGTACTGGTAGGTATTGCGCAGGGCCCGTTGGAACTCGAGGGTCAACTCGGCGGCGGTGGGAAGGCTTTGCACCACTCTGGGGGTGATCATGAAGATCAGCTCGGAACGCGACTGTTCGCGGCGGGTGTTGCCGAAGAGCGCTCCCAGCACGGGGATGTCGCCCAGCAGGGGAACCCGGTCGCGGTTGTAGGTCTCGGCCTCGCTGATGATGCCTCCGATGGCCACCGTGAGCCCGTCGCGGCAGATGAGCGTGGTTTCGATGAAGCTGCGGTTGATGGTGGGAGTGAGGCGGTCTTCCGTCCCCGTGGTGGACGATTGGCTGACTTCCAGCGAAAGCTCCAGGGTGACGTTGCCGCTGGCGCTGACCCGGGGAACGATGAGCAGGGTCGTACCCGTGGGGCGGAATTGGATCTGGTTGACGAAGCCGGTATTGCCCGACTGCAGCGGATCGCTGAAGGAGGAGGTGGAGACGGGAACCTCGGCTCCGATGTTGATGGAGGCCTGGATGCCGTCCATGGTCATGACCTGCGGCGCGTCCACCATCTGGACGTCCGTCTCGGCTCGCAGGGCGTTGATGGCGAAGCGCAGTTGACGGGTGTTGCCGATGACCATGCGGGTGGCGGCATTGAGGGCTCCGCCGCTGATGGAGCCCGTGGTGGCCGGACCTTGGGTGCCGCCGTCGCCGGGAACGAATCCTCTCTCTTCCAAAAAGGCCTGGACGCCGAAACTCAGGTTGTCGTTGAGTTCAACCCGGTAGATCTGGGCTTCGATGACCACCTGACGCGGCAGCACGTCGAGTTGGCGAATGGTATCCAACAGGTACTTGTAGTCGGCTTCGGTGGACTGGATGATGAGGGAGTTGTTGAAGTTGTTGACGATGATCTTGGTGTTGCCGACAGAGACCGCCGAACTGATGCCTTCGGCCGCCGTGGGACGTCCTCTCAGCGAGGGCCCCAGTTGCTGGCTTCCTCCCAGTCCGCCGCGCTCGCCCAAGCGCCCTAGTCCTTGCTCGCTGCGGGTCCGTGATTGGCTGTCGGGAGTGAATCCGGCTTGCTGGCGCTGCCGGCCTCTTTCCGACTGCGGATCTTCGCCGCTGGTGCGGGCGCTGGCCGCTGAAGGGAGGCCGAATCCATCGCCGTAGAGCTCGGCCAGGATGGCTGCGATATTGTCGGCGGTGGAGTTCTCCACCTGGTAGATGTAGGTCTTGACGTTGCTGGTAGAGGAGGGGGAATCGAGGCGCTCGATCCACTTGGTCACTTCGGCCAACACGTCGGGTCCGTGCGTCACAATCAGGATCGAGTTGAGCCGTTCTATGGCCACGATGCGCACGCCTGCCGCCGTATTGTCGGGCGCGAAAATCTTGCCCAGGTCCTCAGCCACGTCCACGGCCTGATGAAAGCGGATGGGAATGAGGTCGATGTTGTTGATGTCGAAATAGCGCGTGTCGAGCAGATCCACCAGGTTGAGCACCTGCTGGATGTTGGCCCGGTAGTCGGTGATCATGATCATGTTGGCGGGGGCGAAGTCGACCACGGTGGCACCGTCCGACATGTAGACCTGGGCCATCTTGAGAAACTCCGAGGCCGGCACGAAGTTGAGCGGGATGACGTAGGTGATGACTCCCTGCTCGTCTGAAATGGCGGCAGAAGGGCCGGAAGTGCCCAAAACCTCGGGCTCGCTGCTGGAAGGCTGCTGCTGCTGCGCGGCG
This sequence comes from Acidobacteriota bacterium, assembly GCA_035471785.1. Taxonomy (NCBI): domain Bacteria; kingdom Pseudomonadati; phylum Acidobacteriota; species Acidobacteriota bacterium. Next base: position 28,021 of record DATIPQ010000044.1, on the reverse strand, counting down.
GCTTGACCTGGCTGCGGAGTCGGCTGCTGGGCCGGAAGGGCGCCGGCCGTCTGGGGGACGGCGGCTGCCACAGGTGACGCCGCTGCTGAAGGTACGATGCCGGGTGCCGCCGCGACGCCGGAGACGACCCCCGGCGGCTGCTCACCCGCTGCACCCTCCCCGGGAGGCGGCTCCTCCCCCGTCTCTTCCTGGGCCGCAGGCGCCGGTGGACGCGGGTTGACCAAGGTGCGGCCGGGAATGCGCGGCGCTACCGACAGCGGCACGATGGCAAAGAACTCGGGGCCTCTTTCCACTATGGCGAAGCCGTTCATCTGCAAGATCTGGCCTAGAAACTCCAGCAGCAGATGGCGGGGCACTCCGCTGCGCATGTTGACCGTCACCGTACCGGTCACGGAGGGGTCGAGGACATAAGAATAACCCAACTCGTTCATGACGATGCTGACCAGCGTCTCGATGGGCGAACCTTCGAGTTCCAGGGCCAGAGACCCCTCGTCGGTGGTGGAGGAACGGGTCTTGGGCGCCGGATTGGCGGCAGCAGCAGGGACCCCGGCTTCGTTAGCCTGGTTGGCCTGGCGCAGTCTCTCCAACTGGCGTTGCCGCTCCTCGAGCTCCTCGAGAGTGGTGGGAATTTGGGCCTGAGGCGAGGTTGAGCGGTCGAAGCCCCTCTGGCGCAGGTATTCGCGCTTCTCCTGGGGAGTCAATTGCTGGAATTGCTGCGGCGTGAGCTCTTGAAAGCGGCCGCTGGCATCCCTTGGCTGTCCCTCCTGCTCCTGGTTCTCGGTCTGCTGCCTGCGCGCGTCCTCTTGCTGCTGGGTGGGCCTGTCGGCGGTTGAGGACTCCTGAAAGAGCGTCAGGGCCGCGGCGGGCTCCCAGCTCTCGGCGCGCAAAGACAAGGATGCCGTCATTGCGGCCGACACCATCAAAATCCATTTCAAGCTCTTCATATTGCTGTACCGTTTTCTCGCCTTCTTGTCGAATTGATTGGCGTTCCTCGAGGCAACGATCAAATCGTCGTTAGCGGGGCGGACGACCCTGCTGAATGGGCCGGTTGCGTTGCAGGCGGCTGTTGCGGGAAGTGGAAGAGCCTACTCCGCCGCGCAGGTTCTGCCGTCCGGTCAGATCTGAGCCTTGCTGCTGGGCCCCGCGCGTCTGCTGCTGTCCGGGCGTTGCCCCCTGCTGAGATCCCACCGAGGCGACCTGGAGTCCGCTTTGCTGTTGCTCTTCAGTGGCCGAGGAAGTCGTTGACTCCACCGCCGCCGCGCGGCTGCCGATGGTTATGATGCGGACACCGCCGCCCGCTGCGCCGCGGTTGGCGACCTGCTGAGGACGCGGTGCTTCGGTCTTGGGGATCACCCTCTCCTCGTCCTTCCACTGAAGCGTCATGGCGTCGCTCTCGATGCGGGCTATCGTCCATCCCGAAATCTGGTCTCCTATCGACACCTGGACGCGTGAGCCCTGCGGGTTACGAGGCTCGAACTTGGTGATCTGAGCCACCGTATAGTCGCCGATGCGGGCCACGCCGTGAAGCAGGGGCTCGCGGGGGAGGATATCGGGAGCCGTTTCTTCAGCCACGTCCTCTTCACCGGGCAGCGGAGGCCTGCGGTCCTCGGCGAAAAGATTGCGCTCCACCACCACCGAATAGTCGACATAGCCTGGATCGTCCAAACCACGCGGCTCATAATCGGGAAGGGCAGGCTCATCTGCTCCGGCTTGTGCAAAAAGCTGCTCGGTGCCGTTCTCATCTTGAAAGGCCTGCCAGCCGCTCAGCAACTGGAGGCCCAGCAAGGCCACGCCGAGTATCAATATGATGTTGAGGAATAGGAGTTTTCTTGCCATCGCTTTACCTTCTCAGTTTTGAGATGCGCGAGAATCAGGAAAGACGAATCCAAGCCGATATCCGCAGGCGGGGACGAAGCACTTCCTGACGAGAGCGCCGCGAGCGGCCTACGTTGAGATTGAACTCGTCCACCAGCAAGAACTTCTCGTGCTCGGCGATGGAGCGCAAGAAACCCGTAAGCGAGACGATATCGCATTCCAGGTTGATTTGCATGGTCACGCGCGTGTAACTGCCTTCGTTGCGCTCCGGGATGGGGCTGCTGCGGGTGATCTGAACACCGTTCTGCTGCTCCAGGAACTTGAGGATCTCCAGCAAATGGGTCTGAGCCAAAGTGGGATTGGTGGCGTCCAGCAAGCGGCTCTCGAGGATGCGCATCTCCGAATCGAGTTGGCTCAGGCGCTGCCGGTAGGCATCCTGATTTTCGATGGTGCTGAGCGTGCGCTGCAGCAAAGAGGCCTGCTGATCCAGTTCTTCCTTCACCTCTGCTTGGGCGTCGACAAAGGGGAGGATGATGAAAAAGACCACCACCATCACCCCCACGATGGCCGTCAAGCCAACCACGGCCCGCCTGTCTCTGCGGCTTAGATTCTTCAGTCTGTTCTTGGCCATGTCTATTCCTCGTCAGCGCATTCCTTGATTTCAGCTTCAAAGCGGAACTTCTCTTTATTGTTGGCGCCGGGAATGATGAAGCGGGACTGCACGTTCTGCAGGCACTCCGAATTGTTGAGGACCGTCAACAGGTTGGAGGCTTTGTCCGAATGCCCCGTAATGTTGATGTTCTCGCTTTGAATGCTGATGCTCTCCAGGTAGGAGTCGTCGGGAATCAGCTCGGTCAATTCGCGCAGCACCCTGAGGACGTTGCGGTTGCCCGTCAGCATGCCCCTCAGTTCTTCGATTTGAGCCTGCCTTTCATCGATCAGGTTGCGCATGCGCAGGCTCTCGTCCACTCCGTCGCGCCGGATCGCCAATTCCTGGCGCAACTGATCGAGCAGGCGTTCGCTCTGCACATAGTCGCGTCCCACCACGGCGCCGGCCATCAGCAGCAACAGCACTCCCAGCACCACCGAAGGAGCCAGCGAAGGCCGGCTGCGCTTGAGGCGGCGCTCGCTGGGGATCAGATTGAAGGCTCCCTGACGGGTCAAACCCGAAAGGGCCAGTCCCAGCGCGTCGGCCATGGCCTCCAGACTGCTGCGCGTCACCGCGCCGCCTTTCAGCTCGACGCGGTCGAAAAGCAGTTGGCAATCTTCGAAGTCGCTGCCCAGCGCTTCCTTGATGGACTGGGCCAAGGGACCGCAGAAATAAATGCGGCTCAAGGCGTCGCCGGGCAGATCCACCTGGGAGAGGAAGCGGTTCAGTTCGCGCAGGATCTCCTGCGTCTCGGGCGCCTCGCCGGAGGGAAGAAACTGGTGGGAGTGACAGGAAGCGGGACCGCTGGTCAGGTTGAAGACGACGCGCTCAGGCCGCACCTCGATGATCAGGCTGGGATCCTCCTCGGGGAATCCGTCGGCATGGACGTGCAGCAGATGATTGAGGGAGTGTCCGCTGACCCGAACCGCCAGGGGCGCCAGGTCGAGTTCCTCGAGCAAGGCCAGCGGTTCTTCCACGGCCTGGGGCGGGACCAGGAAGATCTGCAGTTCGATCTTCTTGCGGGTTTCGTCGCGGCCCATCACGGCGTAGTCGTAAAAGGAGGCTTCGCCTTCTACCGGTTCGAACTTCTCGACCTGGAATTTGACCACTTGGTCGAGGTTTTCTTCCACTTCCAAGGGCAGCTCCACCGATCTCACGATCAATTGATCACGCGGTATGCCCAGGATGATCGCCTCGCTGGAGATGCCGGCTTCGGAAATCTTGCCGCGCACCGTTTCGGCCAGCTCGTCGGGAGCCAGTTCGGCGTAGTTGTGCACGGTCACGGCGCCCTTCACCTTGACCTCGCGCAACCCTTTGGAAACGCTGATGAATTGCAGGCGGTCGGCTTCAACGACGACGCCGGTGGCATTTTCAAATGTGTTGAGCATGCTGCTCTCCTCGGCCCTCAGAGTTCAATGTTGGCCTCGTTCCAGTAAAGGATCGAATATCCTCTGGCCCCGCCGCCCACCTGGATGACGCAGCGGATGCGGCTGATCGCTTCGCCCTGGCCAAAACGTCCCTCGGCGTCCAATGTGTAGATCAGCGCGGAGCGCTCCACCGAGAGGAGACTGAGCAGGCTGGTGGGTATGCCTGGCACGCGCTCCATGATTTCGGCCAGGTTGAGAATGGGAGACTGCGACCTGAGTTCGTCGATGTCCAGGGCGTCGTTGTAGTCGATTCCGGGCAAGGCCGCCAGCACGGTAAGGGGAGCGGCGTTAACGTCGATGCGGCGTCCCTGGCCGAAGGTCGTGAAATACTTCTGCAGTCCGTAAAACTCGACCCGCTGTCCGTCTTCCGTGGTTCCCTTCTGGCCGTAGTAGATTTCGGGGGTGATGCCCCGCACCAGCAACAGTTCCTCGGGAACGTCGAGGACGCCGTTCTTGGCGAAATAAGGCTCGGGCAGGGACTGGTAGTAAGAACTTTCGGCTCCCTGTCCCAGCACTTCGTCGTCGGCATCGCGCCAGTCCAGAATGGAGTCGGTGACGATGTCGGCCTCGTCCTGGGCCAGCCCGCTCATGATGAGCAGGTTGAAGATGAGGTCGGGATCGGCGCTGTTGACGTTGATTTTGCCCGTTTCGGGGGAGACCTTGATGTGGACGCTGCCCTGGGGCAACTCCAGTTTGACGTCACCGGAAAAGATCTCGGGCAGGGCCTCGGCGGCACCCAGTTGATCGTCTCCCAGTTGGGCCTGGTTGGCCCGGTTGGAGTACTGAGACTGCTGGGCTTCCAGAATCTTGTAGACGGCGTAGTCGATGCCGGCGCGGGTCAAGTAGTAGGCCTGCTTCTGGTTGACCACGTTGCGGGCAGCATCCACCTCGGTGCGGACGGCGGCCGCGAAAGAGACGGCCAGAAGACTGATGGCCAAGAGGATCCACAGCACCAGCACCAACGCCGATCCGCGCTCGGTCTGTCTCCCGCCGGGGACTCTCCCTACTTGCTTGAGCCTATTCACTGCGATCTCCTCTTATTGCTGGCCCCGCGCCTGGGGCGACCTGCTCAAGCCCAGTCCGCGCTGCAGGGCGCGCTGGCGGGCCAGCAGGTTCAGATTGCCGAAGGTGGTGGCGTTGATGGGAACGACCACGTAGTCGTTCTCGGCATAGTCGATGCGGACCGCGGTGGGCACGCTGCCCATCAGATCGCCCATCCATTCGTCGTACCAGCCATACTGCTCGGACTGGCCGTCGTATCCGTAGTAGGAAAAACGCACGTCCTCCACGTCGTCGATGATGGAAAGCGGCTTGCCTTCGGGGATGTCGGCCATGTAATCGAAGCTCTCCACTCCCATGAAACGGGTTTCCATAGCGCCCAGGTATTCGCTGCCCCATTCGTCTTCGGCGCGCCCGTAGGTCACCACCGTCAGTCCTGGATTGCGTAGATGGCGGAAGGGCGCCACGGTCACGAAGGTGAGCGTCCGGCTGGTGCCGTGAAAGAGGGGCGCCTGGGAGAGCACATTGGGATCGTTTTCGGGATCATACTCCCCTCCCTGCTGGGGAAGAAAGTTCTGGGAGGGACGCAAGGGAAAAAGAGATCCCAACTGGCGCTTCAAGTAATCCAGCAGAACCCTCTGGCGGGCCTTCTTCTCGAGGCGGTCCTGGGCCTTGGAGTAGATGTCGGATGCCACCCGCAGTCCGGCATACATGACGGAGGCGATGAGCACCAGTATGGTGAAGGCCACCACCACTTCCAGCAGGGTGAAGCCGCTCTGCTTGTTCTTCTTGATCTTTTTGCTCTTCATGTCTATTGACTCTGAAAAAGTCTGCGCAAGGACTCGGCGCCGATGTCTCCGGGATCAGTCTGTTCGGCCACGGCTTTGAGGCTGGTGAGCCGGTAGCGGCGTCCGCGCCGGCTGTCCTTGAAGTTGATGTCGACAACGATGCTGAGCAGATAAACTCTGGGCCCCGCCGTGATGCTGCCTTCCAGGGGCTGCAGGCTTTCGGCGTCGGCTGCGTTTTCCCAGTAATCGACGGTGACCTCGTAGGAGAAGTCTTCGTCCAGATCGCCGCTGTCCTGATAAGGGTCGCGGATGTCGGCGTCGGCCAGCACTTCGTTCATCACGTTTTCGGCGTGGTTCATGGCCCTATGGGCTTCCTCGATGCGGTAGATGTTGCGGATGCCGCCTGTGAACACCTGCATGGCCACGGCGATTCCGATGCCCAGCAGGGCGGTGGCCACCACCACCTCCAACAGCGTGAATCCTGGTTGTGGAGTCTTCATGTCGTTCCTTCAGCGTTTCCTTCGTTCCCCTATTGCTTGCCACTAGTAATCGAGTTGGCCGGGCGGGTCCTCATCGGGTTTGACCACCCGCCCGAATCCAGTCACCGGATCGACCGAGATCATGTACTGACGGTTGGGTCCCGTGCGCAGGGCGAAAAAGGCGCCCGAGCTGCGTCCGTTGGGGTAGAAGCTGATGCGCAAGGGCAGTTCCAGCCCGTCTTCCAGGATGATCTCAGTCTCCTCCGGCAGGGGGTAAGTGTTCTGCACCTCTTCGTACTCGTTGGCCCAGGCGTAGAAGGGCATGTCGTTGTCGTCTCTGCCGATGAAGACGCGCTGCACTTCTTGCAGGGCGATGGCTTTGGTGCGGAACTGTTTCATGCGGGTGATCATGTCGCGGGTAGCGGTGCGCAGTTCCAGGCTGGCCAGTCCCCGGGTGAAAGAGGGAGCCACCAGCAAGGCCGCGGCGGCCAGCAGCACCAACACCACGATGATCTCGATGAGGGAAAAACCCCTATCGCCTCTACCAGGAAACGACATCCGCATTATCGTCCTCTCCGCCTTCGCGTCCGTCGGCTCCCAGGCTCCACAGGTCGAATTGCCCGTGCTCTCCGGGAGAGCGGTACTGGTAGTCGTTGCCCCAGGGATCCTTGGGCAGCGAGGACTTGTTGAGGTAAGGGCCGTTCCAGTTCTGCACGCCGTTTTCTTCCAGCAATGCCTCAAGCCCCTCCGAGGTGGTGGGATAGCGTCCCACGTCGAAGCGGTAGAGATCGAGTGCGCCTTCCAGGTCCTTGATCTGCACCTGGGCGATGTTGCGTTTGCCTTCGCCCAAGCGGTCGATGACCGCGGGGCCGACCACGGTTGCCAGCAGTCCCAGGATGACCAACACCACGATCAACTCGATCAGGGAGAAGCCCCTCTGTCTGCGATGTTGCTTATGTTCTTTCATTTCTCTTCATTCCTTCTGATGTTTTTCAAAGCCGATGCTCAGTTCTAAATGGCCACGTTGTTGATGGAAAAGATGGAATACAGCATGGAGACCACCATGATTCCGATGACCAATCCCATGAAAAGGATGATGGCCGGTTCCACCAGGGCCAGCAGGTTCTTCATCGAAGTCTTCAGCTCCCGGTCGTAGGCGTCGGCGATTTGAAGGAGCATGGCGTCCAGCCGCCCGGTCTCTTCTCCGACCTCCAGCAGGTGGACGGCGAAGGGCGGAAAGACGGCGGTCTCGCGGAAAGGCTTGGCCAGGCCTTCGCCTTTCTTGACACCCGACTTCATGGGCTCCATGGCGTCCGCGATGCGCCGGTTGCTGATCACTTCCTTGACGATGTTGATGGACTGTATGAGGGGGACGGCGCTTTTCAGCAGGGTGCCCAGCGTGCGCGCGAACCGGCTCACTTCCAGTTTCTGCAGCAGCGGTCCCAGCATGGGAACGCGCAGCAGGGCCGAATCCCAGCTCAGTCTCCCTTCGGGACTCGAGATGTAGCGCTGAAAGAAGTACCAGATGGCGGCCATCGCCAGAAGGATGAGCCACCAATAGCCGGTGATGAATCCGCTGAATCCCAGCATGATCTGCATGGGCATGGGGACGGGCATGCTGGCGCTCTCGAAAACGTCGGCGAAGCGGGGTATCACGAAGGTCAGCATGATGACCACGGAAGCCAGCGAAACGAAGGTCAGAATCGCCGGGTAGATAAGCGCCGAGCGCAGGTATTCGCGCAGCTCCTGGGCGCTTTCAAGGTATTCCACCAGTCGCTCCAGGATTTGATCGAGAACGCCTCCCAACTCGCCCGCCTTGACCATGTTGACATAGATGCGGGGGAATACCTGAGGATGGTCGCCGAGGGCGTCGGAAAGCGATTTTCCGCTCTTGATCTCGCGCAGGGCCTGGCGGATGATCTCGCTCAGTTGCTCATTCTCGGTCAGTTCGGCCAGCAGGTTGAGGCTGCGGTCCAAGGGCAACCCGGCCTTGACCAGGGTCGACAGCTCCTGGGTGAAGATGAGCAGTTCCTTGCGCGAGACTCCCCCGATCTGCCAGGGCAGGTGGAGTTCGCGCGAGAGGAGCCCCTTGGAAGCGCCGCTGGTCAGCACCGAGACGGGCGTTTGTCCCTGCTCGGCCAGTTTGATCATGGCCTCCCGCTCGGAAGGCGCTTGCAGCGAACCTTCAACGATCTTTCCGTCGGGCGTCACCGCCTTGTAATCAAAAAGTGGCATTCCTTCCTTTCTCTATGCTCGATTCCCCTATGGGCTCTCTGATGTCTTCCGGCTCTATTCGTTCTAGTCTCTTTTTCTTCCCGGTGGCCTTTTTTCTAGATGTCCTGGGTCACGCGCATGACCTCGGCCACCGTGGTCAGGCCCCGGCTGGCCTTCTCGAATCCGTCATCGCGCAGGGTCACCATTCCCGATGCAAGGGCCTGTTTGCGCAATCGGCTGGAGTCGGCGCTTCCTACCGTGAGGCGCCGGATATCATCGTCTATGAGCATCAGTTCGAAAATGCCCAGGCGTCCCCGGTAGCCGGTTTCCCCGCATTCCTTGCAGCCGCGTCCCTGGTAGAGACGGGGCTCCAGGTGCTGAGGAAAGCCGATCTCCCTCAAGAAGTCGGGCTTGACGTCGATTTCTTCGCGGCAATGGGGACAGATGACGCGCACCAGGCGCTGGGCCAGCACACCCAGCACGGAGGACGCCAGCAGGTAGTCTTCGGCGCCCATGTCCACCAGCCGGGCAATGGCCGAAGGAGCGTCGTTGGTGTGCAGCGTGGAAAAGACCAAGTGGCCCGTCAAGGCGGCCCGGATGGCGATTTCGGCGGTTTCCAGGTCGCGGATCTCTCCGATCATGATGACGTCCGGGTCCTGGCGCACGATGGAGCGCAGCCCGGCCGCGAAGGTGAGTCCGATCTTGGGATTGACGTGGACCTGGTTGATGCCCTGGATCTGGTATTCCACCGGATCTTCAATGGTGATGATCTTCTTGTCGGGCAGGTTGATCTTGGTCAGCGCCCCGTAGAGGGTGGTGGTCTTGCCGCTTCCCGTGGGCCCCGTCACCAGCAGGATCCCGTAAGGCCGCTGGATGAGGTCCTCGAACTGCAGGAACATCTTGTGGTTGAAGCCCAGCTTCTCGAGGTCGTAGATCTGGGTATTGCTCTTGTCGAGGATACGCATCACCACGCTCTCGCCGTACATGGTGGGCAGGGTGGAAACGCGCAAGTCGAGTTCCTTGCCCAGAACCTTCATCTTGATGCGCCCGTCCTGGGGCACGCGCCTTTCGGCGATGTTGAGGCGGGCCATGATCTTGATGCGCGAAATGACGGCGCTCTTGAGGCGCTTGGGCGGCGATTCCTGATCGTAAAGAATGCCGTCCACCCGGTAGCGCACCTTGAGGTCCTTTTCGAAGGGCTCGATGTGGATGTCGGAGGCGCGGGCTTCGATGGCCCGGGAGATGAGCAGGTTGACCAGGCGGATGACGGGCGCTTCCGAGGCCAGGTCCTTGAGGTGCTCGATGTCCTCGTCTTCCCCCAGCCCTTCGCCTTCGTCCATGCCCTCCACGATGCGTCCCAGGCTCGAGGATTGGCTGCCGTAGAACTTCTCGATCAGGTCGAGGATGGCGTTCTCGGGGGCCAGCACCACCCGCAGCTCCTGGAATTCGGTGTAGAGACGGATGGAGTCGAGGGTCGACTGGTCGAGCGGATCGGCCATGGCCACGACCAGCGGTCCGTCCTCCTCCTGGCGGATGGGCACGAATTTGCACTCGCGCATGAAGCGCACCGAAAAAGTGTCTTCCACCACCGGCACCTGGGGGAAGTCCTCCTGGGTCACGAAGGGGACCCCCAGGTGTTCGCTCAGATACTTGGCCAAGTCGCCTTCAGAGAACGCTCCGATATCGATGAGCAGCTTGCCCAGCTTCTCGTTGGACTGTTTCTGCAGGTTGAGAGCGGTGTTGAGTTCCTCTTCCGAAACGACGTCCTTCTCCCTCAAGAAACGGCCGAAGCTGTCGTGAGCCTTGATTTCTGCCAGTTTAATCATGATGGTCGCCTGTAAGAGGTCGCCCGCTTCGACGGGCCTGCCTAGTAACGCAACACCCGCACCTTACCGCGGAACTCCTCGGGGCTGATGCGGTTGGCCGAGAGATAGTCGATATCGTCCTTCAGCGCCGACAGGGTCAGCACGGTTCTCTGGGCTCTCGGATTGAGCGTGCCGCGGTCTTCGATATGGGCGCTGATGGTGATGTGCTCGTTGCTGTTGAGCTGACGCAGCGAACGTCCGAAATCGGCCAGGCATTCCATCATGCGCTGCTCCACCAGGCGGATCTGCTCTTCCGTACCGCGCTTCTCGGCCTCCCCCGCCTGAGTGCCCGAGGATACGCCCTGGAAGGTGGGACGGTTGATCTTGAGATGAAAAGTCACCACCACTCCGTAACCGCTGACATAGGTGGTCAGGGGCTCGGTCTCCAGGGCGAAGGGATGGGTGAAATCCTGGCGGAGGACCTCGCTTACCACCCTTTCGAAGATGCGGGCCTCTTGCTTGAAGGCCGTCATGTTCATGCTCTGCTGGGCCACTCCCGTGGCTGCTAACAAGAGCGTCAGGACAAGAATTCTAAAATAGCACATGGTTTATTTTTTCCCCTCTTCTCTAGCTCTTTGCGGATGCCTCGGCCGCAGCCCTTCAAGTTCCGCTGGAGTAGCGTTCGATCTGCTCGTGCAGCGATCTCAGTTCGTGACCGTGCTCGTCTGCGCTGTTCCCGATCAATTCCACCTTCTCCAGCAGAAACTCGTACTCGTCCTGCAGCTGCATTTTCAGGGAACGGATTTCCTCGGCCGCCATCATGGCGGCTTCTTCTTCAATGCGCTGCCGCAGTTGAGCATCGGACAGAGATCCCTCGGCAGCCGGGCCTAAGGCCGCTGTCAACCCGGTCTGGGCCAGCACCGTCCACAGCCCCAGCACCATCAAAAGGGCTGCCGCCGATCTCTGCACCCAGGTCCAGAAAGAAACGGAAGCCGTGCCGCCGCGGGCCGCCGGCGAAGAGCCTTTCCACTCCTCGATAGCGGGCTGCAAGGCGCCGGCGGGCAAGTCGTCGACCTGCCATTCGGCCAGCCTTCGCCGGGTGTCCACCAGTTCGTCGTATTCACGCCGGCAATCCGCGCATTTTTCCAAATGCTGAAAAAAGGCGAAGCACTGGCGGGAATCGAGTGCCTCTCCGTAGAGGACGTCCATCATCCGCTGCTCGATCTCTTGGCAATTCATAATCGTCTCTCCAACAAGCGGCGCAAAGTCTTCAGTCCCAGGTAGACGCGAGACTTGGCCGTTGAAACCGGAATATCGAGGATCTCGGCAATCTCCTGAAACTTGAGTCCCTGATACTCCTTCATGACGATGGCCGCCCGCTGTTCATCGGGCAGGTCATCGAAGGCGCCGCGCAAGATGTCGGCCCTTTCTTTTCCGGCCAGCGCCCTCTCAGGCGAGGGCTCGCCGGAAACGGGCCGGTCAGACTGAAGATAGTCCTCAAAGGGCACCTGCGTGACGGCTTTGAGGCGTCGGAAGCGCATGCGGCACTCGTTGAGCGCGATGGTGTACAGCCAGGACGAGAATTTGCCCGGGTCGGAGAGGCGGGGAAGGTTCTGATAGGCCTTGGTAAAGGTATCTTGGGTCAGATCCCTAGCCACCTCGGAGTTGCCGGTATAGCGGCAGATGAAACGGAAGATCCGATTCTGCCACCGTTCCGTCAGTTCTCCGAAGCAAGCCCCGTCTCCTTGCAGTGCGAGTTCCAATAAGTGCTCGTCGCTGCGCTCCATTACTCTCCTCACTAAAGCTAGATGCGGCCTGTCCGGAAAAGACGAAAGCGCCCGCCTTTTTTCAGTATAGCCTGCCTTCCGCCCACTTATCCGCACCACAGTTGGACTTTTTATCCTCAGGCCGGCCCGACTTTCTCCGGAAGGGTTCCTCTCCTCTCCCCTGCAAGTCCTTGTACAGCGGGCACTTAAGCGCGTCCGGCAGTTCTGGCCCGCCGCTTGCGCCAAGGGACTTCCGTCACGGGCCGCTTCGGTTGTAGGCGCTCCTCCTCGCCCGAGCAGCCGGTCACGGCCCTTGCCCGGACGGGTGCAAGACTTTCGTCCACCAGGAGGAGAAAGGAAAAGCGCTTGCAGAGAGGGCGCCTGGAGCAGGAAACCGGCGTGCCCACCCGTCCGGGCCGCCCCCAAGCCGGACTCTTTGCCGAGCGAGGAAAGTATCGATGATGCTGTCGAAAGGAGTGCTGTTGGCGGTGTTGGCAGGAGGCGCACTGAGTTCGCTGCTTTTGCTGTCGACCTTGATCCACGATCCCCAGGCCTTGCGGCGCATCAGGGCCTGGAGGATGGGCGCCCGCTTCGAGGGGGTCGACCGGGTGGTCTTGCAGGCGGGGCTGAGCGATTGCGGCCCGGCGGCGCTTTGCATGGTGCTTCGCCATTACGGCCTGCGGGCCTCTTTGCCGGAACTGACCCGCTTGGCCCGGCCCGGGCCGCAGGGCGTGCGCATGGGCGTGTTGCGCAGCCTGGCCGAACACCATGGACTAGAGGCCGAATGCCGCCGGCTCACGCTTTCCCAGTTGAGCCGGGCTCCCTTGCCGGCCGTGGTCTTCTTCCGCCGAGGCCATTTCGTGGTGGTGGAAGGCATTTCGCCGGAAGGCATTTTCGAGGTGCTGGATCCGGCCCTGGGCCGGCTGCGCTTTCCTCCCTCGGCCTTCTTGCGCTGTTGGGGCGGACCGGTGCTGCTGGTGGAACCGCCCCTGCAGTCCTGGGCTGCCCTCGGCCGCTCCCATCCTCCGCCGGCAAGGGAGCAGCGGCCATGAAAGTTCTTCACGACTCTCGGACAAGCATGACCTCCGCACGGGCCCGGGCACCCCCCCAAGGCTTGGGAAGCTCTGTCACCTGGTCCGCGCTGCGCCGCGGACTCTCCTTCCTCCCGCTTTCGGCTCATCCGGCCACAGGTCGGGATGAGCGCAACTCAAGGAGCATCTCATGAGGCGCTTTTTCATATTGGCATCCGCCGTCCTGATGACGGCTTGGCTGCTGGCCGCTCCGCTCTGGGCTCAGGTCCCCCTGGGTAGCCTCGAGCCTTTTCCGCAAACGTCGGCACTCTCCCTGCTGGAGGGCGCCGCCTCTTTATGGGACTGGGCGAGCTGCGGCTTCGCCACGGGTGCGCTGATCGCCGCCCTGGCTGCCCCCGAACCCTCTTCCAAAGCCTTGGCTCTGGCCTTGGCGGGCGAGGTCTTCGGCTGCCATAGCGTGCTTTTCGGCTGATGAAACCGGGCTGGCTGGCAGAGCGGAATCGAGCTTCGAGACACATCTGGCCAAGGCGGCCGGAGCACGTCGGCTTTCCCCGTCGTGGCGCCTCCGGCCGCCGAGTCCGCTTCATTGCGCTCTGCCGGCTGAGAGGATGCTTGCTCAGGGAGGCTTATCCAGAAAGGAAGACGAACATGAATCGATGGAAGCTTTGGGCAGCGCTGCTGCTGATCGCGAGTCTCTGCACGCTTTATGCGACGGCCTCGGCCGCTCCCCTGTCGCCCGCCCCTCCGGCTCAATGCCTGGGCGGACTCTTCGGGGACGACGATGTCAACAAGCTGTGCGTCTTCGCCTCGGCCATGCTCTTAGGAGCCGCCATGGCGGCCAGCGGAGGCACCGCCGGTCTGTTGGCCGTGCTAATCGCCCCTAAAGCGGCGGCGGCCTGCGTGGCGGCGGCTGCGCTGTAGCTTCAAGAGCCAATTCCAAACTGGCGGGGCCGCCTCGCCGAGGCGTTTGGCGCCGCTGCCTGCGAGCCGCTCATTCTCAACCTTGGCAGACTTCCCGGCTCGTCTGCGGCGAGGCCGACCGCTGCTTGCGGGACGGCCCCGTTCGACTTACCAGAAAGGAACCCCTGATGTTGATGACCTTGTGCCGCTGGAAGATGCGTCTTTGGCTGCGCGCTCTGATCCGCAGCGAAGGACGCCGCCCCCTCTTCAAGATCTGTCTGCTGGCTTGGTTGCTCTCCCTTCCCGCTGCCTACGCGCTCATCCAGCACAAGGCTGCCGCACCCTGGCCCCCCGAGGCCGTGCGTCTGGGTCTGCTGCGCTGGAGCACCCTGTGGGCGGGGCTGACCCAGGTCGGCCTGGCCGTCCTGCTCTTGAGCAAGCTGGTCGAGGAGCGTCAGGATGCCCCTCTGCGATCTCATCCGGCCAGTTGGAAGTCCCTGCTCGTCCACCGCCTTACCTTCTCGGTGACCGGCGCCTCCATGCTCTTCGCCTTGGCCCTCCTGTGGGCCTTTCAAGGTCCCCTGTTCTTTGTCCCCCAGGCCGGCATCATCCCTTCCGCCCTGGTCTTCGCCACGGCTTGGACCCTGCAGGCCTTTGTCGTCAGCGTACTGGCGGCGGCGGCGCTGCGGCTTTACCTGACTCGCAGCAGATCCGTCGCTGATCTCGGCTTCTTGAGAGGCGCCGGGCTGGCCGTGTTGGCCTGCGGCGCTTTTCTCCTTTCCTGGGGAGGCGACTGGATGCTGCGGCATCAGCCCATGGCCCTTGGGCAGTTGGGCGGCTCCTGCCCCCGATATGGCTTCGGACTGTGGATGCCCTTCCAGGCCCTCTACGGATTCCAGCGGGAACTCACCCAAACGTCGGCCGGCGTATTCTCACTCCTGGGTGGGATGACCTTGTTGTCGTCGGTGTTCTTAGCCGGTTCCGCCCCCCGAGCGGGACGGGCCCTATGGCCCCAGGCCGGAGGGGACTCCCCCGGCGGCCCGCCCTTGGCGCTGTGGAGGCTTCGGAGGGCCGGCCTGAAGATGGCCGGCCGGAGAAGGCTGATCGGCCATCTGGTCTTCAAAGACCTGCTGGCGCCGGTGATGCGCTCTTACCGCCGTTTCTTCTTCAGCTTGACCGCGCCTTCCCTCTCGGCCTTGACTCTTTTGCTGCTGATCAGCCGACTCCTTCCCTCCCAGCTCGAGACGTGGATGCACGCCTGCGGCCTGCTGGTGGCGGCGGCTATCGCCGCGCCGGGTCTTTCCCTTTGGAAAGACGAGATGGCGGTGGCCAAGCTGCTCAAGCCCTGGCTGAGCCTGCGCCGTCTCTTTTTCTGCAAAGCGCTGGCCTGGCTGCTCTGGCCCACCATCCACACGCTGCTTTCAACCCTGGTCCTGCTGACCGCAGCCTGGGCCGCGGATGTGCCATCTCGGCCCTTCCTGAATCCCCTGCTGGCCCACGTCGCCCCCTTGTCTCTGCTGGCCTACCTGATGGGGTGGCTCTTTCACGCCAAGCCTCCTGCCCTGCAGGCCGCAACACTGTTGCCGCCTTCCACTTCGCCCTTTGCCTCCGTGCTCTTTTGGGCCGTCGTTTCCTGGCTCATTCTTCCCCCGCCCATGCGCTTGCCGCTGACGGGACTGACGGCCTTGTTGTTGGTGGCCTGCTGGATGTCATGGCGCAGGCTGGTCGGTCGAGAGGAGGCCCCGGCATGAGTGCTTCTACCCGTATCGAGATCCAGGCCTTGGGCAAGGAGATGGGAGGACGCTCCTTGCTTCGCGACGTGACCTTGGCCGTCCGGCAAGGCGAGATCTGCTGCCTGGTCGGCCCCAACGGAGCCGGCAAAACCACCTTGCTGCATTGCCTGATGGGGCTGCGCCGCCGCGACTGCGGCCGCATTCTCATCAACGGCGTCAGTCATGACGATCCGGCCATCCAGCTTCAATGGAGTCAGGTGGGATTCCTGCCTCAGAATCCTCAGCTCTATCCCCACCTCAAGATACGAGAACACCTTGTCTTCGTCGCCCAAATCTACAAGGGCCGCGGGAGCGAAATCGACCGCTTCGTCGACCAGGAACTGGCCCGCTTCGGCTTGCAGCCGGCGGCCGAGTCTTTTCCCGAGACGCTCTCACGGGGCGAATATCAGAAGGCCGCCCTGGTCTCGACCCGGGTCCATTCGCCTTCTCTGCTTGTCTACGATGAACCCGATACGGCTTTGGACGACTCCTCGCGGCGGTTGCTGGTGCAGCTTCTGACCGATCTGGTAGGCCAAGGAGGCGCGGCCCTGATCGCCACTCACGACTTGCGTCTGGCCGAGTCGCTGACATGCCGGCTGGCGATTCTCAACCGGGGAAACATCCTCTTCGACGGACGGCCTCAGGACCTGCGGCTGGCTCTTCACGCCGGAGGCGACGCCAGTCTGGACGACCTGTATCGCCAATTGCTCGAGCAACACCAGGCAGGTTGGAGGAAGGGAGGCGGCTTTGAACCGGCGCAATAACCGGCCCTTAGGACTGCTCGACCAAGCCAAGCTCATCCTCGGCTTCTTCCGCTCGCCCTCTGCGGCCCTGAAGAAACTCAGTCTGCGGGCTCCTATGGCTGTTGCCCTGTTGTCGGTCACGGTCTTGGGAGTGGTTCTGCAATGGGCCCTTCTGCCTTACCTCGAGCAGGCGGCCCTGGGCTCGCTGCGCCACCAGCCGGGAAGCGCCGAATTGGAGCAGACATTGCGGCTGATGAGCCGGGTCCAGATGCTGGCTCTGCTCTTCTATCCCATCCTCATGATCGTCAAGTGGGCTTTGCTGGGCCTCATGCTGGCCCTCTCGTGCCAACTTGCGGGGGTGGCGACGACCCTGCGACAGTCGTTCTCGATCATCGCCCACGCTTCTTTTCTGCCGCTGCTGCAGACGGCTCAGGTTCTCCTCATCCTCATGCTCAAAGGCGTCGGTTCTGTTCGCCGGCCCTCCGATCTGCAGCCGCCGCTGGGGCTCGACCTGTTGTGGGCGCCGCAGGATGAGCTGGCCCTGCTCATCCTCCATAATCTGAATCCCTTCGAGATCGCCTATCTTTGCTTCATCACTGCCGCTGTCGCCATGACAGACCCGCACGCCTCCAGGCTCAGAGCTTTGGCCGCATGTGCACCGCTGTGGCTGCTCACCCTGACGTCGAGGGTGCTGCTCTCCTGGTCCGGGAGGCCCGAGGGGTAGCGAGCGACCTCATACCGCCGGGAGTAATTCGGCCTTCACCGCGGTCGCTGAAACTTGACCCCTGTGTGAACTTGTTGGCCACCTAGTAGTGGCCCTAGTCTTGGAAGAAGGGAAGCGGGTCGATGGGCTGGCCGTAGAGACGCACCTCGTAGTGGACGTGAGGTCCCGTGGCCCGTCCCGACAATCCGACGTAGCCGATCACATCGCCCCGCTTGACCCGCGCTCCTTCCTCCACCAGGATTTGCGAGAGGTGAGCGTAGCGGGTGCTGAGGCCGAAGCGATGGTCGATGATGATCAGGCGTCCGTAGTCGGAAGTAAAATCCGTGCGCAGTACCTGCCCGTCGGCGGTGGCCACCACTGCCGTGCCCTGGGGACCCGAAATGTCGACGCCGCCGTGGAATTCCCTGGATTGGCTGAATGGATCGTCGCGCCAGCCGAAGACGTCCGCCAGATATCCTTGAGCCGGCCAAATGGAAGGCGCAGTGGAAAGCAGCAGCGGCCGGTCGGCATATTTCTCACGCAGCCATTGAAACTCGGTCGTCAGGTTGATTCGCCGACGGTCAAAGGCGTTCAGATGCCGTTTGACGTTGCGGCGGCTTTCCAGATCCAGAGCCAGCTTGACCGTATTCTCGGCGCCCGAGGCGCTCAGAGTCTGCTGCACGACGTTGGCCATGATCTCGAGCTTCTTGGCGTTGGTCTCCAGAAAGGCGAACTGGTCAGTCAGGCGTCTCGCCTCGTGGCGAAAGGAAGCGTTCTCGTGGCGGAGCCGCTCGACTTGAGGGCCCACTTCGGAGTGCACCTCGGAATGCTTCCACATCGAGAAATAATGCAGCGCGGTCAAGGTCAAGACGGCCACAAAAGCGATCATGCCCACCGCCGCCAAGCGGACCAGGCGGCGTGGCAAGACGATCTTGCGGGCCGGCCCGTCCCCGGCAGGCTTGACGATGATGTTGAGATCTCCTTTGGCCATTCCACTCGACATTATCTCCGGCGGATGAAAATCGTGTCAATTCACCAAGAGACGGAAGACTGCGCCCGGGTCAGGCAATCGGGCGAGAAAAAGGGGCCGGTGAACCGGGTGGAGAAAACGCTATAATACTGACTTCATGAAAAAAATCGCGCTGATCGCAATCGTTGTGCTGTTGGCCGTCACGGCTTGGTTTTTCCTCGACTTCACGCCCCCGGCCAACCAGACCGACTTCAAGGTTGTGGTGCTGGGATTTGATGGGGTCGACCCTGATCTGGTGAATCAGTGGCTGGATGATCTGCCCAACATCCGGGCCCTCTCCGAGAGCGGGACCTTGCGTCCTCTGGGGACCACCAATCCGCCCGAGTCGCCGGTGGCCTGGGCCAGTTTCGCCACCGGCACCAACCCGGGAAAGCACGGCATCTTCGACTTCTTGCGCCGCGACGCCGAGAATTATCTGCCCGACATCGGATTGGTCAAGCGCGAGCCGCCCGAGTTTCTCTTTGGAGCCATTCCCTACAAGGCGCCGGTGATCATCAACAATCGCCGGGGCGAACCTTTCTGGAAGCACCTGGATCGGGCGGGCTTCAAGACTCACAATCTGCGCATACCGGTTGAAATGCCGGCCACCGAGATGACCTACGGAAGGACCTACTCGGGTCTGGGCGTTCCCGATCTGCTGGGCACCTGGGGCACTTACCACTACTTGGCCACCGACCTCTCCATGTGGGACTTGAGCGAGAACGCCAACACCGAGTTCGGCGGCAAGCAGGTGCTGCTGGAGATGGATGAAGAGGTGGACGATCTCTTCCACGCCAGCATCCAGGGCCCCTTCGATCCGCGCCAGAAGCCGGGGACGGCCGATCGGATGACGGTTCCCCTGACCGTTCAGCGCAATGCCGACGCGACTGCCGTCGAAATCAGCCTGCAGGGCCGCCAGGAAACGGTAGAAGAGGGCGCATGGAGCGGCTGGTTCGAGTTCACCTACGAGATCGGACCCTTCGTGGACGTCAAAGGACTGAGCCGCTTTCAGGTCTTGGAGACCTTCCCCGAGGTGCGCCTCTACCTGATGCCCATCAGCCTCCATCCCGCCGACCCGCCCGTGGCCATCACCGAACCTCCCGCCTTCTCCCAGGAACTCTACGACCTCTACGGCGAGTTCAAGACGCTGGGCTGGATTCACGAAACCTGGGGACTCAACGAAGAGCAGATCGACGAGGGTATTTTCTTGGAAGACCTGTTCCGCAATATGGACTCCTTGGAAACCATGTTGCTCGACGCCATCGACGGCGGCGAGTCCTCTCTCTACACGGCGGTTTTTACCGCCACGGATTCCGTCTCTCACATGTTCTACCGGCTGATGGACGAGCAGCACCCCCGATACGAAGCCGAGTTGGCCGCCGAGTACGGCGACGCCATCAAGCGCGTCTATCAGCGCATGGATGAAGTGATCGGCAAGGTGGTAGAGCGGCTGGACGCCCAGGACCACCTGCTGGTGGTCTCCGACCACGGCTTCCACACCTGGCGCAAGGAGTTCAACACCAACACCTGGCTGGTGCGCAACGGCTATATGTTCCTCAAAGGCCAGGACGAAGAGGAGGAAGTCAAGAAGCTTGACCACATGTTCAGCGGCGGCAGCTTCTTCCCCAACGTCGACTGGGAGCGCACCAAGGCCTATTCGCTGGGTCTGGGTCACATCTACATCAACCTCAAGGGGCGCGAAGGCAAGGGCATCGTGGAACCGGGCCGGGAATACGATCAACTGGTCGAGGAGATCCGCCAAAATATCGTGCAGTACCGCGACCCCGACACTGACGAGAAGGTGCTGGTCAACGCCTACTTCTACAAGGACATCTACACCGGCGACAACATGGAACACGCCGGGGACATCCAGCTCAGCTTCGCCACCGGGTACCGTACTTCCTGGCAGACCGCGCTGGGAGCCGTGCCCCCCAACATCATCGTGGCCAACCTCAAGAAGTGGAGCGGAGATCATTGCGCGTCCGACGTCTTCGAAACGGCCGGTTTCCTGGTTTCAAACCGGGTGATCGAGAACCAGGAGACGGCCATCATCGATCTGGCTCCAACGCTCTACCAGGTCTTCGGCGTCGATATCCCGGAGCGCATTGACGGTCGGCCCTGGCAGTTCTCGTCTTCGCAAGTGAGCACGGCGGCGGGTCAGCCTTAGCTCCCAGGTCTCGTGCAAGGATTGTCTATGAAATGTGTGGTGACCGGCGGGACGGGTTTTCTGGGGAGCGCCTTAGTCCGCCTGTTGGGCCAGGCGGGTCACCAGGTAGAGGTGGTTTCGCGCAGCCGGGGACATGACATCGCCCGCCCCGATACTCTGCGTCAGGCTTTTCGCGAAGCCGAGGTGGTTTTTCATCTGGCGGCGCTGGTGCAGTCGCGGCCGGGTCCATTCGAGCGGACCAATCTGCAGGGGCTGGAGAACGTCTTCAAGGTCTGCCGCAGCGAGAAGGTCGAACGGGTCATCAACGTCTCCTCTTTCACCATCTTCGGACCCAGCCATGGCAAGCCCCACCGCGAGGACCGCTTGCCCCAGCGCCAGAGCTTTTTTCATGGCTACGACGAAACCAAGTATCGGGGCTATCAGCTCACTGGCCAGTGGAAGTCCGAGATCCGCATCAACACCGTCTTCCCCACCGTCATCTTCGGTCCCGGACCCATGACCGAGGGCAACATCATGGTGCGCCTGCTGGGCCGTTGGGCCTCCATGCGGGTGGCGGCTCTGCAACGCGGCGGACGCCCCGTCTGGAACTTCGTTTTCGTGGACGACGTGGCCAAGGGACTCATGGCCGCCCTGCAGGCGCCTCCCGGCGAAGACTTCATCCTGGGCGGCGAGGACGTCTCCCTGAGCGGACTCTTGCAGGCCTTCCGCCAGGCCAGCGGACGGCGCATGCTGCGGCTCCCCCTTCCCGACCCGGCCTTCCGTTTGGGCGCGCGCTTCGAGGACTGGACCTCGCGCCTGATGGGCTTCCCTCCCTTGGTGCTGCCCGCCACCGCCGACTTCTTCCTCAACGACTGGCAGTTCTCTTCTGCCAAGGCCGCCGATCAGCTCGGCTACGCCCCGCGTCCTCTCTCCCAGGGACTGGAAACCACCTGGCAGTGGATGCGGCAAAGATGAGGCGGTAGACTCCCTCCATGTCCGATCGCCGAGAAGACCTGCGACAGTTGGAACACCTCTTGCCCGTCGGATTCGCCTTCACCCTCCCCTACCTGCCTTACTGGGCCATCCTCTCCCTGGCCGGACTCGCCATCCTGCACGCACTGTTCTTCTCGCCGCTGCTGGTCAGGATCACCACCCGCCAGGATGAAGCGCTGCGCCGCGTCTCTCCCGGCAAGCTCTACTACGCCCTGGGAGTCCTGGCCTTGCTGCTGATCTTCCGCGAACGGCTCTACCTGGCGGCCGCCGTATGGGCCCTGCTCTCGGTGGGCGACGCCGCCTCCAACTTCATCGGGCGCCGCATCGGACGCCACAAGCTGCCCTACCATCCCGACAAGAGCTGGCAGGGACTGCTGGCCTTTTGGCTCCTGGGAGGCTTGTCCGCCGCGCTGCTGCTGTGGTGGAATCTGCCCCCTGAGGCATCCTTTTCGCTCACGCGCATTGTGGCCTGCTGCCTGCTGACTTCGCTGGCCGCCGCCATCGGCGAGTCGCTGCCGGAAGTAATCGACGACAACATAGCGGTCGTATGGATCGGAGCCGCTACGCTTCCCTTGCTCATCTCCATCGACACGCCCCTCCCGTCGCCCGCCGCGCCCTGGGCCGAGATCCTGATGGTCTCGGCAGGGGCTGCCCTGCTGGCCCGCGTGCTGGGCTGGGTCTCTACGCGGGGGGCGGTGATGGGCGGTGTGGTGGCGCTGCTCATCTACACCGGCGCCGGACGTCCCGCCTTCCTGGTGCTGCTTTCATTCGTGGCCACCGGCAGCATCGCCACCCGCCTCGGATTCGCCCACAAGCACAAGCTGGCCATCGCCCAGGGAGAGCGGGGAGAGCGGGGCGTTTCCAACGTGCTGGCCAATGGATCGGTGGCTTTGGCGGCCGCGCTGATCAGCCTGTGGGTGGACGCGCCGGAATTGCTGCGGGCCGCTTTTACCGCCGCTTTGGCCACGGCCGCTCTCGACACCCTCTCCACAGAAATCGGACAGTGGCTGGGCCGCCGCCCCATCAATCCCGTCACCTTCCGGCCCGTCCCCGTGGGGACTCCCGGCGCCGTTTCCCTGGAAGGCACCCTGGCCGGATGGATGGGGGCCGGCTTGGTGGCATCGGTGGCCGTCTTCAGCGGCTGGCTCCCCTGGCCGGCCTTGCCCGTCATCTGGGTAGCCGCCGTGGCCGCCGGGTTCTACGAGAGCCTCTGCGGCACTCTCTTCCGCTCCCGCCTGCCCTACTCCGACGAAGCCCTCAACCTCTACAGCACGCTCTTCGGCGCCACCGCCGCCGGATGGGCCTGGTCATTGCTCCACCCGCCCTGCTGACCTGACGCCTGGAAGCCGCCGCTGCAGCCCCAGGCCTGGCAGCCACATTCGCGGCTTGGGAGTTGGCCGCTGGAAACTGGAAGTTGCCTAGCCAAGGTGCATCCTTGCGGGGATCCCGGACCCAGGCCGCGCCACTCCTCAAATCGCGCGTATCAGTCGCTGAGGACTCCTTGACAGGCGCCGCAGCTCGCCCCGCACCTCCATTTCAAGCTTGACCGTGGTGGTGAACCAGGAAAGCGATCCGAGCCGCTTCTTTTCGTGGGCGGTCAGCCGCTTGGCGACTTCTTTAGCCAGATCGCGGAAGTACATTCCTGGCTCTTCTGAGGGAACCGCCTGCAGGATGGCGCTGTGCACGGCATCGAACTTCCAGCGGTCGATGTTGGTGGATTTTTTCCCAGGATTGGGAGTACGGCAAGTCACTTTCTCCTTGGGCATTTACTTCTCCCTCGGATAGATGATGTATCGGCCAACGACGGCTCTCGCAAGTCCCGTCGTCCTATCCTCAGTATCCCCCATCCCGTTTCTTTCAACAAGCCCAACGTCCCCGGCAATCGAGGGAGGCCAATCTTAGAAGCCCTCCTGCGGGTAAGCCCCCGAGCGGTCGCCAGGGCGGGTGGGAGGCGCATCCTTGCGGCGATCCAGGAAATTCCTCAATACGGCCAGTCGGTGAGGCCCCCGAGCGGTGCCCGGTATCAGGCTGCCCGCTATAATCAGGATTCTTGGAAGGAGCCAATCGATGACCAGCTCTTCAAAGCACCTTTTTGCCGACCTCGACCTTTCCCGCCGCCTGGAAAAGACCGAAGGCGAAGGCAACCGCTCGTTTGTAGAAGCCCGCGCCCAAATCTCACCAGAAGTCGGCGCCGAGTGGACACGCATCGCCGGCACCTACGCTTTGTTTGACGGCCCCCGTTCCCCTCTCACGCAGACCTTCGGCTTGGGCATCTTTCAGGAAGTCGCAGCGGACGACCTTCAACAACTGGAGGACTTTTTCCTCGGCCGCCAGGCCCCGGTCTTCCACGAAGTGAGCCCCCTGGCCCACCCCTCAGCCCTGCACCTGCTGGGCCAAAGGGGATACCGGCCTATCGAATTCACCAGCGTCCTTTACCGTCCCATTGCGCCCGGAGTCGAGCTGCGCTTTCAAGGGGACGAAGCCATCCGCGTACGCATCGCCGATCCCCAGGAGGCCGACCTTTGGGCGTCCACCGCGGCAGAGGGCTGGAGCGAATACGAGGGACTTCCCGAGGTGGTCCTGGAATTGGGCAAGGTCAACATGGCGCGTCCTGACGCCTTCTGTTTCCTGGCCGAGCTTGAAGGCTTCCCCATCGCCGCCGGCGCCCTCAGTCTCTTCGAGGGGGTGGCCCTTCTAGCCGGCGCCAGCACCATCCCAGCCGCCCGCCGCCGCGGAGCCCAGTTGGCTCTCCTGCAAAGCCGCCTGCAGTTCGCCGCCGAGCAGGGCTGCGATCTGGCCATGATGTGCGCCCAACCCGGCACCCCCTCCCAACGCAACGCCCAACGCCACAACTTCCAGATCGCCTACACCCGCATTAAATGGCAACTCTTCCGCTGATTAGGCCGGTGGCACCCGCCATTTCACTGATCCTCTTGCCCTGGGGGATATAATCGTTAAGGCGCAGCCGCAGCCACGAAACGGGGGAGGTTCTTGTGCCTAAGGGGATTTCAGTGCGGAATTTAATCGGTCTGCTTCTCATCTTCTGCCTGCCGGGATGTCGTTCTGGAGGATTGGATGTCACCCACACACATAGTCCAGCCGCGAAGCCGGTGCTCTTCGCCGAGACGACAGCCGAGGGCGAGCGTTACGGGTATCGCGACTCGGCCGGGGAGGTGGTTATCGAACCCCGCTTCCGCTTGGGCGAGGAGTTTTCCGAGTCGGGATTGGCGGCCGTCGTCGATGAGACCGGCTGGGCTTATATCGACACAAAGGGCGAGGTCGTGGTGCGGCCTTTTGTCTTCGATAACGCGCCGGATGCCTTCTCCGAAGGACTGGCCCGCTTCCAGCGAGACGGACGCTTCGGCTTCTTCGACCAGTCCGGAAACATCGTCATCGACCCCCTTTACGAATTCGCCCGGCCCTTCTCGGAGGGTCTGGCCGCAGCCTGTAAAGGATGCGTGAGAGAGGCTGACCACGAGCATTGGTCGGTGGCAGGAGGAAAATGGGGATACATTGATCGCGGTGGAGATGAAGCCATCCCGTTTGTTTTCGACGAAGCCGCCTCCTTCAAACAAGGCCGCGCCCAGGTCACCCAGGACGGCGCCCCGAAATCGATAGGAAAAGACGGGCAAGTTCTGAAATAGCGAGCAGCTCATACCGCCGAGAGCAATTAGGCCCTCAGCGCGGTCGCTGAAACTTGATTCGTGTGTGAACTTGTTGGCCACCTGGTGAACTTTCCGAAGGCCGAGCTTAGCGAGTAGACTGGAGACATGCGCTATCGCTTTCTCGTTGATACCTATCAGACCGAGCGCCTCAAAGTGCTCAGCGTGTGGAGCATGTTTGGCGATGAGGACCTCGCCTTCCGCCCCCACCCCGAGGATCGCCGGGGGCGCAGCGTGCTTGAGCAGATGGTGCATCAATGCGTCAGCGAGAACCTCTGGTTCGTTCAGATTCTGGGCATCGACGTCGGCGCACCCCCTCTGCCCGAGCGTGAGGAGCGCCTCGACTTCATCCGCCGCTATCGCCAGGACTCCGGCCGGCGCCGGGACGCCCTGGCGGTCAAGCAAGAGAGATGGTGGGAAGAGAGCGCCAGCTTCTTCGACGTTGAGCGCTCGCGGGCCTGGGTGATGGTAAGGCGCATCGCCCATACGGCCCACCACCGCGGCCAGCAACTCGCCATGCTGAGGATGCTGGGACGCGACTTGCACAGCACCTACGGCCCGACAGCCGACACGGGAGGCCTGATGCAGAACCAGGCCCCCACCATCTATGCCTACGACGACTTCGATGCTTTGGTGAAGGGCGAAGACTCTGGCGGTCGAAAGCGACCCTTGCCCGGCCCCGGCGACAAATCGCCCACCGAGCGACCGTGACGGAATCTATGAAGATCAAGACAGCGAGGGGATCGATCCGAATACATCGGCTGTCAATACGCTTAATATCGTGCAGAACTGTCTACCTAAGAAGGTTAAGAACTAGACATGAACAGAAAGCATTCAGTAGCGCTCCTTTTATCTGGCTGCCTCCTTGCGTTTGCAGTCGCTCTCGGGGCAGGCGCCCCTCGAGATCTGTGGCCACGGGCGGACCAAGGGTTCGCAATGCCTCCTTATCCTGAGATGGCGGTCGGCCTTGGAATCGAGGGTGCCATGCATTTCGAGATTTCTCATCGCGACGGAAGGGTGTTGCGAGTTCGCCTCTTGTCCGACACATTAGGGTCGACCAAGCAACTCTCGGCTCCCATGGGAGAGCGCTTGGAGACCTTCAGAGACTCCATGGTCCAGGAGGTCGACGGCTACATCCGCCAGCACTGGAAGAAAGACCAGGGATTCGGCGAGGGGGTCGCCCGAGTCAAAATCGACTTCCGCCTGGTACCGGACATCCCAGCCAGAGCCAGAAACTACTACGTCGAATACAATTCGTTATTTGTCGAACGTATCGTGGTTACAGCCTGTGCCGAAGCCTTCTACGACTGCCCTGAGATAGGCGACTGACGAGGGGTGTCAAGTCAGGAGGCTGGGCTCTCCGCAGCGAAAGCCGCCGGGTCGTTGGAGGGATGGAGCCGGCGATAGGAATCGAACCTACAACCTACGCATGCTCGCTCGGAGAGAATATCAAACCCGAGGGATCAGAGATGATCCATCACGCGCCATTGGGTGACAGACCGCCTTGCTGAATCTTAGCGCACTGACCGGTTCAAAGAATTGGGGTGAGGCTCTAGCCCAAAGGCAGCTTGACATGGAAAAGCATACAGCCGGTACTTTTCGGGGTAAAGGAAGAAACTCGTGGACACCCCTCCTATTGGGCCGCTATGGAATTGGATCGCGGATACGTCATCGCGTTATTCGTTGTCTGGCGGCGTGTAACCGACCTGGGAAACCTCAAGGACCAATTGATACCCGTCATTATTTCCGCCTGGCACGGCTTGCAACCTGATCGACTCTGATTTGTTCCCCACCTTCACCTTCAGGAGGGAATGTACGTACGATGTGGTTTGCCAGATGTCGGGCAGGTCCGGCGGATAGCAGGGCGGGTGATTGACGAGATACCCGCCTGTCTTGAAATAGGTCGCCCCTTGGTTGTCGTATTTTGTCCCGTCTGCGTCAGCTAGCAAAACGAATCCCGGATGGAACCCTCCCCCTAAGAACCAAGCAAGCATAAAGGAAAAGATGGGGGAGTTGCCGTAGTAGCCCTGGTAAGAAATAGATCCGACGTTGCCGTCCAAGCCTATCGCGTGTCCACCGATGGCTGCAACATCTTTCGATGTTTTCGAGGACGCGGCATAGATGCGGATTGGCGGGGCGGCCAAGAAGCTTGGGTTGCCGGTTTGGCCGCATTGCGGTTTGTCCGCGTTGCTCCTGCTTGGCATGAAGGGGAACCCGGGAGTAAGGACCAGATCATACGGGGTTCGGTTCTCGATCTCAACGCCAATAGGAAAGGTCTCTCCTGTAACACCGCTCAACACCTGTGCCAAAAGACTGGCAGCATTGATGAACTCACCTAGTATTGCAGCCTTAGACATGGAATTCTCCTTCGAAAAGCCCCAGACTCGCGGCGTCAAGTACCCCGCGCACAGCGAACATCCAGAGGTGCCGGAATTGGTTCAAGCCACGTACCCAACGTAGTATCGTCTTTCTGAAAGAGAAGATGCAAGAGATTTCTAATAATCTCAATTCATTTGGCAGGCCGAATGGCACAATCAGTCGGGTGAAAGCCTTTCGCCCACCCTGAAAAGAGTGGTCAAGGGGATCGCTGCATTCGGGGAAGGTCTTTTCCCACGGAAGTCGAAACCGATGACGGCGCGTGGTTGCGCGGGTCAGCCAACGGCTAAGCGACGAAATGCATGGCGACGACTAAGAGTCAAAAAGAGAGTCCGGAGTCTAGGGCCAGCTTCTCCCCTGTGTGAGGCTGGCCCTTTTCACATCGGCATGTTGAAAAGACTGGAGCCGGCGATAGGAATCGAACCTACAACCTACGCATTACGGATGCGTTCCGGGTGTGAAAGCCCGTGAATCCCCACAAACGCGCAGCAACAGCAAAGGCCCGTTCCCGCGTCCCCAATCCTATTGCAGTCGTCGCGCTTGAAGTTCCCAAGCGTTTAGGTTATAATCGAGACAAGATGAAACCCTTCAACTGCCCCCACTGCGGCGAACCCATCTCAGCCCGCGACATCGCTCAGGCGATGGGGCGGGAAGGCGGCAGCAAGAGCACTCCGGCCAAACGCCGGGCCAGCCGCCTGAACGGTCGATTGGGAGGGAGGCCGCGCAAGAAAGGCAAGGGGGAGG
>DATIPQ010000043.1 GCA_035471785.1 Acidobacteriota bacterium | reverse complement strand
TACTGCGCCGCCGAGCCGCGCTGGTGCCCCGGGTGCGGAGACCACTCGGTGCTCAACGCGGTGCAGCGGCTGGCCCGCCAGCGCCAAATGCCTCCCGAGCAGACCGTGGTGGTCTCGGGCATCGGCTGCTCCAGCCGCTTTCCCCATTACATGAAGACCTACGGATTCCACGGCCTGCACGGACGCGCCCTCCCGGTGGCCTGCGGAGTCCGCAGCCGGCGCCCCGACCTCAATCTTTTCGTGGTCACCGGCGACGGCGACTGCTGCGCCATCGGCATGGGCCACTGGGTGCACGCCATGCGCTACAACATGGACATGACCATCCTGCTTCTGGACAACCACATCTACGGGTTGACCAAGAAGCAGACCTCGCCCACTACCGGCAAGGGATCGGTTTCCAACACCCACCCCCAGGGCTCGTTCTTCGTGCCGCTCAATCCCATCACGCTGGCCCTGGGCATCTCCAACGTATCGTTCGTGGCCCAGACGGTGGACTGGAATCCGCCTCACGTCTACGCCACCATTCAGGCGGCTCACGAGCACAAGGGAACCTCTTTCGTGCGCATCTTCCAGCGCTGCCCTCACTTCACCCACGACGTTTTCGCCGAAGCCCAGAAGGACCCCTCGCAGGTGCTGATGATGACGCATGAAGACGGCATTCAACTGGCCCCCGAGGCGGCCAAGCTGTTCAAGAACCAGACCGAGCACGACCCGTCCGACCTGCAGGAAGCGCGCGAGATCGCCTCCCACGAGGAACTCTTTCCGATCGGGCTCTTCTACCGAAACCCGCAGGCCGAGCGCTATGAAAACGCCAGCGTTGCGGGCATGGGAATGAGTCCGCAGGAAAAACTGACGGCCTTGGAGCGGGCCCTGGACCGCTTCACCATCTGAGAGCGGAGGCTGACGTGAAGGAGCAACTAGTCAACACCCCGCCCCGGACGGGCGACGAGGAAAGGGACTGGGCCGAGGCCATTCGGGAATTTCACCTGGCAGGGCAAGGGCCGGCCATGCCCGACGATCCGCCGCCCGATGAGCCGCTGTGGCCGGCCGCCGTTCACGGTCTCGAAGCGCAGGGCGAGTCCGCCTATGCATTCCCCTTTTTGCTCCCCGAGCCTTCGGGTGAGGAGAACAAGGGGCCGCGTCCGCTGAGGGAGGTGCTCGGCCAAGCCCTCGAAACCTGTCGCCAAGATGGGGCCGAGACCTTGTTGCTGGAGTCTCATCTGGAGAAGATCGTGCACTTGGCCGACCGCTGGGACTGGACACAACCCAGCGCCCCCGCCGCATCGGTTCTGGAGGAGGCACTGCAACGCTTTCTGGACTCCTTCGGCGACTCCAGCCAGGCGGCGCGCAGGGAACTGGCGCAGGAAGTCGAAGCGCTGCGCCGCCATCTGCCTCGAGAAGGCGCTCTAGTGGCCTTTCATCCCCTGGCCCCGCTGGTGCTTTACGCTTGGTCGCTGACCCGGGGACGCCATCAGGCCGCCCGCGAGTTGAGCCGGGAAGTCCGCCGCCTGTCCACCGAGTTGGAAGGACGTCTGGAGTCGGACACCCGGCTCAAAGGCGAAGATGCCGACCACATCTCCCATTCGATGGGAGAGCAGGGCGATGCGCTGCTGGACGCGGCGGCGCTTTCAGACCTGCTGCCCCCGAAACGCGGTTCCAGGCCTCTTGAACCGCAGCGGCGGGAGCGCATGGAGAAGGCCCTTCAGGACCTCCGTGAGCACCTCGAAGCCTGGCGCAACGAGCCCCCCTTTTACCTCCTCCACCGCGGATCGCCGCCAACTCTGCCGGGACTGGAGACCAAGGCCCTGCAGCGCCATCGGGAACCGCTGCAAGCCGCTCCCGATTTCTTCGACGAGCTGATGGGGCGCCGGCTGCGGGTGCTGCGTGCCATGCGCATCGCCGCTCTGGAGATCGAAGGGCGATATACTCCGGAGCTTCACGACGCCGTCTTCAAGCGCTTCCAGTGGCAGTCCTGCTCGGAAGAAGAGCTGCGGGCCATGCCTCCGGTGGTAGTGCTGGAATCAGCACAGCGCCTGAGCGGACGCGCCATGTCCGACCTCAGCCAGGTGCTGGGATCGTCGCGTCC
Organism: Acidobacteriota bacterium; assembly: GCA_035471785.1. Classification (NCBI taxonomy): domain Bacteria; kingdom Pseudomonadati; phylum Acidobacteriota; species Acidobacteriota bacterium. The sequence continues at coordinate 7,766 of DATIPQ010000043.1, read as the reverse complement.
CATCCACGTTCTGGCACTCAACGACGATCCGCTGACCCGCCTGAGCGGCGACCAACTCGACCTGTCCACCGGCTACCTGCCCGACCTGGGATACCTGGCCATGGCCCACCGCGAAGCTTTCGTCCTGCAGGGGACGCTGGTACGCCCCGGCCTCCTGCTGGAAGGCCTGGGCAAGCTCTCCCAGACGCTGGACCCGTCGCTGGCGCTGATCTGGGTTCCCGAGGCGGCCGACGCCTCCCCGAAGCAGGAAGCGCAAAAGGTTCCTTCCCACCGCTGGAGCTGGATGCTGGGCTGGTCGGCCCACGCCGGACGCGCCGCCACCTGCTTCACCTACTCTCCGGCGGACGGATTGACCTGGGCCGAGCGCTTCGACCTGCGGGGCAATCCTCAACCGGAGTCGCTCTGCCCGACCTACAGGGTGCCTTTTCAAGACGCCGAAGGACGTGAGCAGGAACTGGACGTTTCCCTGACCCTGGCCCATGCCGCCGCCCTCAATCCCAACTACCGCCGCCACTTCCGCGTCATCCCCCGCCAGGCCTGGGAGGAGGAGGGAGAGGAGTCCGCCGGCCGCCCCCGGCAGATGGACATCGCGGGCTACCTCGAGCAATTCGACCAGACGCCTCCCAGCGCCGTCCCCTACCTGTGGGTATTGGACCAAGACATGACCCCGCGGCGGGCCGTCATGACGCGCGAGATGGCCGCCGCCTGCCGTGACCGCAAACGCTCCTGGCGCATGCTGCAGGAACTGGCGGGAGTCAACAACGAATACGTCCGCCGGGCCGAGGCCAAGCTGCGCAAAGAACTGGAAGAACGCCTGCTGGCCGAGCAAGAGGCCCTGTTGGAAGAAGCCCGCAAGCAAGGCGCCGAAGAAGCCATCGACCGCCTGGTCGGCATCCTCACCGGCGTCGAGATGGCTCCCGCCGGCGATCTGGCGGCGCCGAGCCTGGCAGAGGAGGCCGCAGCACAAGAGCCTGCCCACGAAAAAGCGGCCGCATCCCACGACCCCGACTCTGGCGGCCAAGCCGTATCCCCAGGCGGGGGTCCCGCCGCTCCGGACGATGACGGGTTCGAGGAGCCCTACATCGACACCATCTTGTGCACCTCCTGCAACGACTGCATCCAGCTCAATCCGCTGCTTTTCAAGTACAACGGCGACAAGCAGGCCGAGATCGCCGATGCGGGCGCAGGGACCTACGCACAACTGGTGCAGGCCGCCGAGAACTGTCCGGCCCACTGCATTCACCCGGGAACGCCGCGTCCCGAGGACGCAACCGCCACCCCTGAGATGGTGGCCCGCGCCCAGGCTCTGGAGGGCTGAGGAGGAAGCATGGAGACCATCGCCGCCGCCGCTCTCATCATGACCTCGCTGGCCGGGGTCTTCGGAATCCTGCTGGCGCTGGCCGACCACTTCCTCAAAGTGGAGGAAGATCCGCGCCTGGAGCAGCTCGACGACATGCTGCCGGGCAACAACTGCGGAGCCTGCGGCGAGCCCGGCTGCCACGCCTTCGCCGAGAAACTGCTGGCCGGGGAAGTGCCGCCCGCCAAGTGCACCGTCAGCAACGCCCAAGCGCTGGAGGAGATCGCCTCGCTGCTGGGCGTCGAGGTGGGGGCCGAAGTCCACCGCGTGGCCCGCCTCAAGTGCGCCGGCGGACACGGACGGGTGGCCGAGCTGGCCGCCTATCAAGGCATGGAGTCGTGCCGCGCCTCCGTCCTCGTCAACGGCGGCGGACGCGCCTGCTCCTGGGGATGCCTGGGGCTGGGCGACTGCAAGCAGGTCTGCGACTTCGACGCCATCTTTATGAACAGCCAGGGGCTCCCCACCGTCATCGCCGACGCCTGCACCGCCTGCGGCGACTGCGTGGACGTCTGCCCCCTGGATCTTTTCGAGATCCACCCTGTTACCCACCGCCTCTTCGTGCAGTGCAATTCCCCGCTGGAGGGCGAAGCGGCCCGCCTGCGCTGCGGAGTCACCTGCGACGGCTGCGGACGCTGCGCCGCTGACGCTCCCCAAAGCGTGGAGATGCTGGGCGGACTGCCCAAGATCGACTACGACGGTCCCGCCGAGCCTCCCGAGAAGGCCACCTACCGCTGCCCCACCGGAGCCATCGTCTATTTCGACGATAGCGGACAGCAGTTCCCCGACAGCATCCCCCACTGGATGAAGCCCAGGGACGAGGAGGAGCGACATGTTTAAGAAGCGTCCTCCGGCAGCGCTGCCCCCGCGTCCTGGGGCGGACGCCTGGGTGATCGGCGAGGTGGAGGCCTCCTGCGGGTCGAGAATTTTTGAGGACGGGCAGCCCGGCGAAGCCCTGTCGGCGGCCCAGGGAAGCGCCATGAGCGGACGGCGCAGCGCCGCCATCCTGCGGGGAAGCCTTGAGTCGGCTCTCCCCGCTCTGCGCCTGGCTGCATCCAGACAGGTTGCGCTGGTCGTCCACGCCCTGGGCGAAGCCGATCACAGCGCCTGCCACCTGGCCGCTGAAAGCGGATGCTTCCTGCTCATGCCCGAGGACGCTCAACAGGCCGCCGACCTGACCCTGCTGGCCCATCGGGTTTCGGAGCAGTCGCTGGTCCCGGCGGTGCTGGTCCACGACTGGCCCGACGTTCCGAATGAAGAGAACGACCTGCCCGAGGAATGGGAAGCGTCCCTGGATCTGCCTTCCCAGCGCCTCGTCCGACGCTATCTGGGGCAGGAGGACGACTCCATCGACTCGCCTTCTGAGGCCCAGTTCCAGATCTTCGGCGAATTCCGCCGCCGAGTCCCCCGCTGGATCGATCCCGACCATCCGGTGGCCTGGAGTTCCCGACCCGCCGCCGACACCGCAGCCCAGGTGGGACGCGAGGTCTTCTTCCGCCAGCAGGTGGCTGATTTGGCCCGCCAGGCCATGGACGAGCTGGCCCGGCAAACGGACCGTCCGCTTTCGCCTCTGCGCGCCTATCAAATCGACAAGGCCGCGCAGGTCATCGTCGCTCAGGGAGCCGCCTTCCACCAGGCCTGCCGCTTAGCCAGCCGCCTCAAGCGGGACCAGGGCCGCAGGGTGGGCGTGCTGGGATTGACTTTTTTACGTCCCTTCTCCTCCTACGAGCTGCGGGACGCGCTTTCACACCGGCCTCTTCTGACGGTGCTGGAACGCGTCCCGCTGCTCTACGACTCCGAGGCCCCTCTGCGCCGCCAGATCACTGCCGTCCTGGGAAGCTGGGACGATGCGTGGGTCACCGCCCACCTGCCCGGAGCTTTCCATGGCATCGAACTTCCTCTGTCGGCCCTGCTGGCCGAGCAGCGAGACCGCCCCGGCCGGCGCTCGCGCGTGGTGCTGGGACTCCCAGCGGGTCCCGGCGAGAGCCCCTTCCCCAAGCGCGAGAGCTTGCTGGCGGCGGTCCGCAACGCCTACCCCCAGTTGCAGAGGTTGTCGCTGCAAGGGGACGGACAGGACGAGCCCCGCATGGCCGCGGGTCCCGGCCAGAGCCCCGAAGGGAAGGAGCCCGACATCCCTCCCCTCGTCCGCCGCCTGGGCCCGGGCGAGCACAACTTTCATAGCCTGGCCGCCTTCTGGGGAGACCTGGCCCAACCCCTTCGCGAAGGCGCCTACGAAGGCTTTCCCGACCCGCTTTTCACGCTGGGATCGGTCCCTTCCAGCAGCGCGGCCTTGGCGCCGGCGGCGGAAGGCGACTCGCTGCCCGTCCTCGACCCCGACCAATGCACGGGGTGCGGACACTGCTGGACGCTCTGTCCCGACTCGGCCATTTCCGCCACCGTCCTGGACCTGCGCACCTGGCTCGATCACGCCATCAAGCCGCTGGCCAAGCATCCCCAGGGCTCTACGCTGCGCCGGGTGATGGGCAAGTGGGTCAACCACATCGCCTCCCGCCTGGGTGAGGACCAGGCCCTGACTGCCGACCTCGTCCTGGAGGCCTATCAGGAGGTGGCTCCGGACGCTCCCGATGAAGACCCGTCCGACTTGCTGGACTCTCTGCGGACCGCGCTCGAGGAGGCCACGGCACCTGCCTGCATACTCACCGAGCGTTTCTTCGCCGAGCCGGAATCGCGCAAGCAAGGCCAGGGGGCAGTGCTCTTCATGGCCTTCAACCCCTCCACCTGCCGCGCCTGCCGCGCCTGCATCGAGGAATGCCCCGAAGAGGCCCTGACCGCCGCTCCCCGCGATGACAACACCACCGGCCCGGCGGCCCAGGCCTGGCGCACCCTGGAGTCTTTCCCCGACACCCCGGGCCCCATCATCGCCGAAGCCCTCCGCGCAGCCCGCCAGCAAGACGCCCCCGGTGCCGGTGGAAGGCTTGCACCCGCAGCCGGCCAGCCAGACGACCTCCGGGCTGGTGGCAGGCACATCTCCGCGGCCGGCCAGCAGGATGAACCCAGGGCTGGTGGGAGGCGCATCCCTGCGGCGATCCTGACAAACGGCCAAGAAACCGACGCGCCCGAACTGAGCGAAGCCGCTCAAGCCAGACTCCCCTACCCCGCCTGGACCCGCCTGGCCTCAATACTCCTCTCACGCCACTGCGCCCAAGCCCAGCTCGGCGGCGGCGACAGCGAGCCCGGCAGCGGCTCCCGCTTGGCCGGACGCCTGATAGCCGCCATAGCCGAGTACGCCGGACAGCAGCAGGCCTCCCGCCGCGTCCGCCGTGTGCAGGAACTGACGGGCCAAGTCCACGACCGCCTCCACAAGCTGCTTAGCGCCGGACTCGATGCCGCCGATCCCGAGTTGCTGGAATCGGCCTTGGGCGAACTGGACGAATCGGAAACCCGCCTGGCCCGCCTCGACGAAGCCTTGGCCAAGCAGGGTCAGAGCATCCGCCTCGACCGCGACAAGATGGCCGATCTGGCCCGCCTGGAGCGCCAGTTACAGGACGCCGCCTGGCGCCTGGAAGAAGGCCCCTCGCGCCTGGGGCGGGCGCGTTTTCAGGTGGTGATCGCCGGAGCCTCAACGGCCCCATGGGCCGCACGCTACCCCTGGCACCCATTCCATGCGCCTCTGGTGGCCGATCTCTCCCAGCAAGGCATCGATCTGACGTTGGGACTGGCCGAGTCGTCGGCCCGCCGGGCCGTCGAGGAAGCCCGCCTGCTGCGTTCCGCCCGGCTCAAGTCTCAAGACCCGCCCGACCTCAAGGATCAGCTTCAGCAACTCAACCAGCTCGCTTGGGCGGATCTCGAGGATGAAGAACGCGCCGCCTGCGTCCCCATCCTGCTGCTCACGGACCCGGAGACCCTGGCCGCCCATTCGCTGGCCTCCCTGAGCCGGCTCATGACCGCCCCCTATCCCATCAAGGTCATCCTCCTGCGGGGCGGATCCATCTCTGCGGCGATGGGCGATATGTGGTCATCGCTGACCCGGTCCATGTTCTTCCCCGAGGTCTTCCTTTTGAGTTCCACGCCAGCCCACCCGGCTCACCTGTGCGAAGGATTTGAGGCTGCCCTTCAATACCCCGGTCCCGCCCTTATCGGACTCTACTCCCCGAGCCCCAGACGCGACGGATTTCCGCCCAGCGATTGCCTGAAACAGGCCCGACAAGCCGCGCAAACGCGCCTCCACCCGCTTTTCAAGCGCGACCCGCGCAGCGAAGGAGTGCCGGACGGCAAACAACAAGAGAAAGAGAGGGAAGAAGTCGAAGAAAGCCGAGAGTCGCTCCAAACCCAACACCAGGACCGCCGCGCGCAGGACCGGCACAGCTTTCAACAGCAGGTGGCTGATGCCCTGCGCCGGCGCCTCCGCCAGTTAGCGGGCATCGATTCTTAGCGAGGACTTCACATGAGCAGCGCGGCGCACCAACTTCACAGCACCACTTTCCGCCACGGAGTCCACCCGCCCCAGCGCAAGGACGCCACCAAGCGGCGTCCCATCGAGCGCTTCCCCTTCGTGGAGGAATACGTGATGCCGCTCTCGCAGCACATCGGAGCTCCCTCGGTGGCGCTGGTGCGGGCGGGCGACGAGGTCAAGCGCGGACAGCTCATCGCCAAGGCCGGGGGATTCGTCTCAACCACCCTGCACGCCCCCGTCAGCGGACGCGTCAAGGCGGTCGAACCGCGTCCTCACCCCACGGGAAAAATGATGCCCGCCATCGTCATCGAGGCCGACCCCTACTCCAGCCAGCGCATCGACCCTTCGGCGGCCGTGGACCCCGCCGCGCTCAGCAACCAGGAGGTGGTGCAGAGCGTCCAGATGGCCGGATTGGTGGGGCTGGGCGGCGCCGCCTTCCCCAGCCACGTCAAGCTCTCGATGCAGCCCGACCGGCCCGTCCGCCAGGTGGTCATCAACGGCTGCGAGTGCGAGCCCTACCTGACCTGCGACGCCCGCCTGATGGCCGAGCGTCCTGAGGCGGTGCTGCGCGGAACCGAGATCCTGATGCAGGCCCTCTCGGCCGAGCAGGGCTGGGTGGCGGTGGAGGACAATAAACCCGAGGCCATCGAGGCTCTGCGGCAAGCGGCGGCGGCCTTTCCCCGGCCCGTCGAAATCGCCGGCCTGGAGGTCAAATACCCCCAGGGCGCCGAAAAGATGCTAATCGAGGCCCTGCTGGGGACGCGCGTGCCGCCCGGCGGACTGCCGCTCGACATCGGCGTGCTGGTCAACAACGTGGCCACTACGGCGGCCATGGCCGACTGGTTCGACCGCGGCATTCCCCTGGTGGAGCGGGTGGTAACGGTGACCGGGGAGGGCATCTCGCGTCCCCGCAACCTGCTGGTTCCGCTGGGGACGCCGGTTTCGGCCCTGGTCGAATACTGCGGAGGGCTGCACACAGACACCAGGCAAGTCATCATGGGGGGACCCATGATGGGAATGGCCCAAAAGAACCTGGACGTGCCGGTGCTCAAGGGAACCTCGGGCATTCTGGCCTTTACCGAGGTCCTGCCCGGACGCGACATCGAATACCCCTGCATCCGCTGCGGACGCTGCCTGGAGGCTTGCCCCATGTTCCTCAACCCCACCCGGCTGGCCCAACTGGCCCGTGTGGACGCGGTGCAGGAACTGGAAGCGCTGCACGTCCTCGACTGTTTCGAATGCGCCTCCTGCTCGTACATCTGCCCCTCCAACATCCCGCTGGTGCAATGGATACGCATGGGCAAGAACATGGTGAGGGAGGCCAAAAAGCGGTCATGAAACAGCGTCCCAGAGAACTGGTCATCTCTACCAGCCCCTTCCTCAAGACCGAGACCAGCACTCCCCGCATCATGGCCGAGGTGAATCTGGCGCTGCTGCCCGTCCTGGCGGCGGCGGGGTACTACTTCGGACTGGGGGCGCTGCTTGTGGTGGCCGCGTCCGCTCTGGGCGCCGTGGGCACCGAGTACCTTTTCACCCGGCCCAACGCCACGCTGCGCGACAACTCGGCCCTGCTCACGGGCGTCCTGCTGGGACTGATCCTGCCGCCCGCCTTTCCCCTCTGGATGGCCTTTTTGGGCGGCTGCGTCGCCATCGGGCTGGGCAAGCTCATCTGGGGCGGACTGGGGCAGAACATCTTCAACCCGGCGCTGGTGGGGCGGGCCTTTTTGCAGGCCTGCTTCCCCACCGCCATCACCACCTGGACGCCCCCTGGAGGCGGCTTCTTCCACCTTTCGCCGCGGCTTTTCGCCGTCCCCCTCATGCAGGCTCCCCTAGACACCGTCTCCGGAGCCACGCCGTTGGGGCTGGCCAAGTTCGAGAACCAGTCCACCGCCTGGATGCCGCTGCTCTCCGGCGACATCGGCGGATCCATCGGCGAGACCAGCGCCGCGGTGCTCATCCTGTGCGGACTGTGGCTGGCCGTCCGCCGCGTGTTCGACT
>DATIPQ010000042.1 GCA_035471785.1 Acidobacteriota bacterium | reverse complement strand
ATCTGTCCCTTGCAGGGACAAAAAACGACCGCCTGGCTCAGAACTTATGACCGGCAGCACCAGGAAAAGGCGCCCGACTCGATAAGGGTGTCTTGTTTCCGACTCCTGGCGGGAGGAGCCTTGGGTATAATGAGCCCCGCCCGCAGCTTGGGCGCCGTCTTCAGCCCAATTTGGAGAGGAATCCGACAGAGAGACCCCCCGAGGAGCCGTTTTGATCGACTGGATAGCGACCGATCCCGCCACTTTTCTGCACGGTCATCCCGGGTTGAGCACCTCAATCCTGGCGGCCTACTTCCTGGTCTTGTGCATCCTCTCGATCTACGGCCTGCACCGCTATCAACTGGTCTATCTGCACCACAAGTACCGCCATCGGGTCCCCAAGCCCGAAGGACGCTTGGACAAACAGCCGCGGGTGACGGTCCAACTGCCCCTCTACAACGAAGTCTACGTGGTGGAACGGCTCATCGACGCCGTTTGCCGCCTCGACTATCCTCGGCATCTGCTGGAAATTCAGGTCCTCGACGATTCCGATGACGAGACCCGGCAGGTGGCTCGGCGGCGAGTCCGCCACTATGCCGCCAAGGGCTTCGACATCCACTATCTGCGCCGTCCCGACCGGGAAGGATTCAAGGCGGGAGCGCTGCACTACGGCCTCAAGAAGGCCAAGGGCGAGTTCATCGCCATTTTCGATGCCGACTTCGTGCCCCATCCCGACACCCTGCAGCGCACGCTGGACTATTTTTCCGATTCCCAGGTCGGCATGGTGCAGGTGCGATGGGATCACATCAACGGTGACTATTCGCTGCTCACCAAGGTGCAGTCGATCTTGTTGGACGGACACTTCGTGCTGGAAAGCGCCACCCGCCATCGCTCGGGACGCTTCTTCAACTTCAACGGCACCGCCGGAATCTGGCGGCGCCAGGCCATCGAAGAGGCGGGGAGCTGGCAACATGACACGCTGACCGAAGACCTCGACCTCTCGTACCGTGCTCAGCTCAAGGGCTGGAAGTTCGTTTTCATTTCCGACTTCACCGCCCCGGCCGAGATTCCGGTGGACGTCAATAGCTTTAAATCGCAGCAGTACCGTTGGGCCAAAGGATCCATCCAGACCGCGCGCAAACTGCTGCCGCGCCTGCTGCGAAGCCGCCTGCCCGCGCGGCTCAAAGTGGAAGCCTTCTACCACCTGACGGCCAACGTCTGCTATCCATTGATGGTGCTGCTGAGCCTGCTGCTCTTCCCGGCCCTGATCATCCGCGTGCAGCACGGGTGGCTGGAATTGGTGCTTATCGACTTGCCTCTTTTCGCGGCCGCCACCTTTTCGGTCAGTTCCTTCTACGTGGTTTCCCAGCGGGCAGTCCACCGCGACTGGCTCTCCCGGCTGCGCTACCTGCCCATGGTGCTGAGCACCGGCATCGGACTCTCGGTCAACAACGCCAAGGCCGTGATGGAAGGCCTGTTGGGCATCGATTCCGAGTTCATCCGCACTCCCAAGTTCTCCATCAGACAGTCCGGCGACCGCTGGACCGACAAGCGCTACCGGGCCCGCATCGGACTGGCTCCGCTGATCGAGATCACCTTGGGCCTGCTCTTCGCCGGGGTCATTTTTTACGCCTTCAACCACGGTCACTACGCGTCGTTGCCTTTTCTGATCCTCTTCATGAACGGATTCCTTTACATCGGAGCGCTCTCCCTCTGGCAGCCTTTGCAGAATCTGCGCCAAGCGCTGCTGCGCCGCGCCGCCGCCACTCCCCAGCCTTCCCGCTAACCTCGTTTGCGCCCTGAAGTGTGGCATCGAAACAACACCACTGTTGTTGAAAATGCACGGTGCGAGCCTGAAAACGGCCCAAAGGTGCCCCGTTTTCGGGCTGCCGGAGTTGGAATGAAGATTGCGTCAGGAGTGGGTGAACGGGGAGACTCTGAATGCAACGAACGATTTCGAAGCCGGTTTCGGTCCGGGGAGTCGGACTGCATACCGGATGCCAGGTATCCATCACCCTTCAACCCGCTCCCGCCGACACCGGCATCGTTTTCCGCCGCACCGATTTGCAGGGCTTCGAAATCGAGGCGCTGCGCAAGCATGTCTCACGCGTGGTGCTGGCCACCACGCTGATGAAGCGCGGCGTCATGCTTTCCACGGTGGAGCACCTGCTCTCCGCACTCTACGGCCAGGGCATCGACAACTGCTACGTCGACATCGATTCTCTGGAAGTGCCCATCATGGACGGCTCAGCCCGACCCTTCGTGGAGATGCTGAACAAGGCCGGAACCCGCACCCAAGAATCGGAGCGCGTCTACCTGCAGGTGGAGCGCACCCTGCGCCTGCAAGAAGGCGACAAGTACATCGAGATCAGGCCTTTCGACGGTTTCCGCATCACTTATGAAATCGACTTCGAGCATCCCGCCATCGGACGTCAGAAGCTCGACCTTGAAGTCGGGTCCGAGACTTACGCGCGTGAGATCGCCTTCGCCCGCACCTTCGGGTTCTACGACGAGGTGGAGCAACTGCTCAAGAGCGGCCTGGTGCGGGGAGGTTCACTGGAGAACGCGGTGGTGCTGAGCAAGGACGGCATCATGAACGGCGAGCTGAGGGCCGAAGACGAGTTTGTGCGCCACAAGGTCCTGGATCTGATCGGGGACATTTCCCTGTGCGGACATCCGGTTGTCGGCCATGTCGTGGCCTACAAGGCCGGACACGCCCTGCACACCCGGCTGGCCACCGAATTGGCCCGCAATCCCGCCCTGAGCCGGCTTTGCCGCGAATCGCGCCTGGCCCCGGCGGTCTAGGCCACTAGCTTAGCTTAGCCAAGATAGCGAGCAGCCTCATACCGCCCAATGCTCTCGGCGGTATGAGGGCGCTCGCCTGCCTCTAGGCCAGGCGACGCCCCAGCACGCGCAGCAGCAGTCCGCTGAGGAGAGCTGTGGCCAGGCTGAGGGTGGTCATGACACCCACCAGCCGGGCGATTCCAGAGAGAGAGTCGGTCAACTGGGCGAGGCCTTGCGGCGGCAGAGAAGCGGCGATTCCGCCCCACAGCCAGGCCAGCAGTTGAGCCACGCCCAGCAGCAGCAGCAGGACGGCGGCAGCCGATATCCAGGCCACGCCCAGTTGGCGCCGTCGTTGCAATTTCACTCGCTGCTCCATGCGGGCCTTCATCCACAGGAACTCGGCCCGGGGCAAGACCGGCTGGGGAGGTTCCTGGGCCGCCATCTCGCGCAGGGCCGAGGCCACGGCCAGGGCTTGGCTGCAATCGGGGCATTGCAGCGCGTGAGAGCGCACGTCACCTTCCAAGGGGCCGTCGATGAAGGCCTGGCGGATTTCTTCCTGGCGTGGACAGGGCTGTTTCATGGACGGCTCCTGTTGGTTGAACCTGGAGCAAAGAAGTCCGCGGTGCTCTCCACTCCCATTTCCTTGAGGGTCTCGGCCAGCTTGCGGCGGGCCCTGAAGAGCAAGACCTTGATGCTCTTTTCCTTCAGTCCCAATCGGCGTGCGATCTCACGGTGGGCCGAGCCCTCCACGTAGGCCATCCACAGCATGACGCGCTCGTTGGGGCTGACCTGGAGCAAGGCGCGCTGAAGGTCGGTGCGCCGCATGGTGGTGTCGGCCAGATCAGAATCCGGGGCGACCCGCTCGGGCCGTTCTTCCAGCGAGCTTTCGCGTCCCGTCTTGCGGTAGTGGTCGGTGAGCAGGTTGGAGGCGATGCGGTAGAGGTAAGACCTCAACTGGGGCAACTCGGCCTCCTTCAAATCGGCCTGAAGGAAGCGGCAGTAAGCGTCCTGCAGTATGTCGTCGGCCAGCGCGGGCTTGCCGCAAAGGCGATAGAGATAGCCCCACAGAGGACGCGACGTCTGTTGATAAAAGGCTTTGAATCTCGCCTCGTCCATGACCAGGCCCTGTTCTTCAGCGTGGCCGGTCAGCGGGGCGACGCGATACCAGAAAGCCGCATTGCTCCACATTCAAGCTTCCTCCCGCGCGGTCGTTCACGACCGCTCCAATCGATCCCGCAATCCGTAAGACAGCAGCGACGAGAGCAGCAGTCCCAGCCCCACCGCCATCGTCAATATTCCCATTACCAGGTATCCCTCGTCGAGAGGATAGATCCAGCGCAACGCGAACATGGCCAGAGACAGCATGAGGAATACCACCGAGGCCTGCAAAGCCCTGAGGACGCCCGATCCGCCCAAAAAACGCGGCACCGGCTGTTCAGAAAGGGACTGCATCATGTTCTGTCCGGCCTGGCTCTCCAGGAAGCGTCCGAATTCTTCGCTGTTGCCCATGCGGTCCAACAGCCTCTTGTGAAACTCCATGGTCAGAGTCAGGCGCCGGTTCTGCAACCACCAGTTTGAAATCACGTAGAAGATCCAGCCGATGAGGGTGCAGACGACCGAGACTCCCAAGATTGCATCGATTTCGCGCATCCTGTCTCCTTTCACCCCCTTCATACGCTCGGCAAGGGGTCACGGTTAACTCACTTGAGGCGAGACTCGGTTTGCCTCCATAGCCTTGGCGAAAGAGGGTTAAGTCGCCTCTTGCAGGCGGCGGCGGCGGCGCTGCTGGGCTTCTTCGTAGCGCTGCTTCTCAGACTCGCTGACCGGGACGATGGGCTCCACCTTCGATGGCCGGCCCTCTTCGTCGATGGCCACGAAGGTCAGGAAGGCTTTGCTGGTTCGCTTCCTCTCCCCGCTCAGCGGATCCTCGGAGTAGACCCGGACCTCGACCTCCATCGAAGTGGTGAAAGCCCGCGTCACACAGGCTTCCAGCATGATGATGTGCCCCATCTTGATGGGATGCAGAAAGTGCAGTGAATCGACCGAGACGGTGGCGACCGGCTGGCGGCAGTGGCGATAGGCGGCGATGGCGGCGGCGATGTCGATCAGGTGCATGACCTTGCCGCCCAGGATGTTGCCATAAACGTTGGTGTCGTTGGGAAGCACCACCTCGGTCATGGTGGTGCGCGAATCGGCGACTTTCTTTTCCATGCCGGGGATTGTATCGCGAAGGGCTCGATCAGCGGCGGGCCGAGCCTGACCTAGCGGACTGGAACCAGTCGGCGGGCAAGAAGACCTTGTCGCGCACCTCGCTTTCCCAATGGAGCCGAGCTTGGGAAAGGTCGAGCACGCCGTATCCGACGTCGGAGCGGGCGCCGATCCAGTCCTTGAAGGTAAGCAGCCGCAAGGTGACCGCCGTGCCTACCAGGGGTGAGCTTTGCTGCCCCACCTGCTTGGCCAACTCGGCCACCGCGCTCTCGATTTCGCCCCCCAGAGGCGCCGAAGGCGATCCCTGGTAGAGCAGCTTTTCCAGCCTCTCGATTTGGGGGCGGAAGGGCTGCGGGTCCAGGCCCTGCTCGCTGAGGGCGGTCATCACCGTACGAGGCTTGGGGGGCGTTTTCTGATCGGCGGCCTGAGCCCGGTCGGACGGGCGCAGCACAGCGGAGATCACGAGGACGACCAGAACCAGTCCCAGCACCGAGGCCGTCATCAGTCCCCAGCGCCCTCCTTGCTCCGAGTCTTCTCCCGCTTCCTGCCGGTCCCGGCGGCAGATCACGCAGCCGTCCGAGACCTGGGGGTTATAGCGGACGCCATGCTGGGGGCAGACGACGCTGACAACGTTATGGTCCGGGGAATGATCGCTATCCTTCATGATCCGACTCCTGCAAACAGGTATCGGCACGATCCGGCGCCAGCTTTAAGACATTTGGGAGAGGCGGTGATCGCCCCCGGGAAGGGGCCAGTCTTACCGGTCACGGGAAAGAGAGTTCATCAGCGCCACGGCGGACTCGAGCAACCGGCTGCCCTGGGCTTGAGGCAATTCCTGCCGCTGCAGGGCCTGCTCGGCCATCACGGCCAAGCGGTAGAGATCGATCTGGGCTTGGCGCGGCATTCCCGCTTGCCACTTACGGGCGGCCGCCTGCAGACGGGCTTCGAGGACCTCGCGCACGCCGGAATCGACCGAGTCGTCAAGGCCGTCCAACTCGTCGCGCAGATCGCTCAAAGGATCGCTTCCTCCGGCGCCGGCTTGACGCTGCAATCCCGAGGGACGCCAGACGACGGGGCGGTAGATGTCGCCGAAGTAGCTATCGGCCCGCGATACCAGCGCCGTTCCCGCGATCTCGCCGAGATCGTTAAGGGCGGTGGGCGAGGAGACGTGATACTCCTCTTCTTCGCCGCCGTTCAGCAGCATCGTTCCCTGGCCCGGCACCCACAGGTAGGATTGCACGCTGCCCGAGAGGGGGTTGCGGGGCAGCCGCGAGGCTACCCGCTGTTGGTTGTTGAAGGCCAGCTCGGGCACGTGCTCGCCGCCGCCGCCATACTCGTCGATGTCGGTCATGGCGTCGCGGCGTGTCCACAGGAAGGCCCGCTGCGTTTGAATGCCCAGGAAAGGATTGGGAGGAGTGCTGCTGGAGCCCAGCACTGCGCCTTCTTGGTTGATGGCCACGGCCCGGCTGGAGTCGAACTCCTGACCCAGGGTGCCCAGATTCTCCATGCCGGCGTCGGGGCTCCAAATGAAGGCCTTGCGCGGCTCTCCCCGGCGGAAGATGGCCCATCCCACCACCGAAGTGGAGTCGTTGATGTCCTGGGCGCTGCCCATGATCTCTTCAGAGGCCAGGCGGAACATGCCCGCCTCCTCTTCCCACAGGAAAGGCCGGAATCCGATTTCACCCACCACCTGGCCCAGGTCGTTGATGCTGTGGGCTTCGCTGATCAACTGCGGGTCGCCGCCCAAGTCGCGCATGCCGCCTTCGAGAGTCCAAACGAAGGCGCGCCGACGGCCTGCGGCGGTAAGGCTGAAGCCAACCGCCTGCCCTCTCTCGTTGATGGCCCGAACCTGCGTCTCGCCGCCGCCCAGCGAGCCCATGTCGAGCATGCCGGTGCTTTCCGACCAATAGAAGCTGCGGATGCGTCCATCTTGATCGGAACTGATTCCGATCACCTCTTGGCGGTCGTTGACGCCGACGGCACGGGCAGCCGAGGTGGCCCACTGGTTCACTCCATAGACCAACTGGCTGCCGCCGAATCCGCCCAGCGTATCGAGCAGTCGGGCTCCCGAGCCTTGGTCCCACACGAAAGGTCTGAATTCGCCCTCCTCAGTGGTGGCGATGCCGACCACGGTGCCGCTGTCATTGACGTCCAGGGCTTGGCCGAAGGGACCTTGCATTCCCTCAGGAGTGATGGCGTCCAGCGAAAGCTCTTCCTCGGGCTCCTGGGGTTCGGGATCCTGACCGGGGTCTTCCTGGCCCCCTTGGTCGCCGCCGTCCTCACCGGAATCGGGATCTTGAGGCTGCTGGGGCGTGTCTCCCTCGTCATCCTCTACCCGGTTACGCGGATTGTCGATGGGCCGTCCAGGTTGCTCCTCGCCCCCTCCATCGCCAGGGGCCTCCGGCAAGAAGATGCCGGTCAAAGACAGGCGGGAGGGATCAACCAAGGGCAGTCCGGTGCGCTCAGGAATCTCCGAAAAACCGTCCAGGGGACGGGACCGGCTGGGCTGGTTAGCGGCAGCTCCCCCTTCAGGACCGGAACCCATTCTGGGCCAGAGGCCGCTCACCGAGGAGGAGGAGAAAGGGCCGTTCTCGTCGCCGGACTCAGGGGTAAAGGCCCGCCGAGCCGGCTCCCAGGTCGGAGGCTGGCGCGCCGACGCCAATCTCCAGGGCGCCTCGGGCAGCTCCTGCGGCTCTTTGCTCCCTGCAGGGGACCGCTTGGCAATCATCTTGCCGGCCTTGGGGCGCGACAACGAGATGGTCGTGTCGGCCCAGGGGCGCAGGGCTGCCAGAGGAGCCGCCATGAGCAGGATAATCATCAACACGGCTGCGCTCAGACCGCCCAGCGAGCTCCGGTTGCGGCCGGTTTCCAGAATGGCTTCCAGCCGGTCTTTGAGGGCCGAGGACTGGGAGACTTCCACGGTCCGCAGCAGGCGCCTCCGGGTGGGCAGCACGGCCCGCGCCACCTGCAGCAGGTGTTGGGCGTAGTCGGGTGCCCGGGCGCCGGCCGCCAGCACAGCGTCGTCGCAAGCCTGTTCGCGGTCGATGGTGAGCCGCGACTGCACTCTCCAGACCAGGGGATGGAACCAGTAGAGAGAGGAGACCACTTGAGCCAGCACGTTGAAGACGTTGTCCCACCGCCTGACATGGGCCAATTCGTGAAGAATGATGGACTCCAGCCGCGAGCGGTTCCATCGGCGGGCTTCACTGGGAACGATGATGACGGGTTTCCACAGTCCCACGCTGAGGGCGACTTCGAGGTGGTCGCTGAAAACGATGCGTACCGGACGCATCAGTCCCATGCGCCGCCCCAACTGGTCGATCAAGCGTTGCCAGCTTGCATCGGGGCAGGGGAGGGAGCGCGAGGTGATCCACCAGACGCCCAGCATGGCGTAGAAGAGCCGCAGCAAGAGCAAGCATGCTACGCCCAGCCAGAGTAGAGCGGTCAGAGCCGGCCAGTAGGTTCTCAGCCAAGAAGCAGCCCAAGCCCAACGGCGCGGCTTGACCACAGGCGCCTGCGATGGGGAGGCCTCACGGACGACGACAGCGCTCGCCGGACCCACGTCTGGCGCAGCCGCGGCTTGGGCCGGGGGCGCGACGCCGGCAACCTTTCGGGATGCGTTGAGGTCGGCGGATGAAGGGCGGGTTGCAGCTTGAGGCGAGGCGGAAAGGTCCATCGACCGCCTGCTTTGGGCTTGGACAAGAGTCTGTGAGGTCGGTCGGGACTCCTGCGAAGGCGCCGACTCGGTCCATTGTGAAAGATCGGGTGGAGCGGAAAGCAGAGGTAGGTGCCAGGCCGGCAGCAGGGTCCACATCAGCGGAAGGGCCAGCAAGGCTGCCAGGGCCGAGGCGCCGACGGCATGGCGGATGGAAGCGGAGGATCGCCTCAAGAGGCGGCGCATCAACACCGCCAATCCCAGGATTATGCTTCCCTTGAGCGCCGCGTTGAGCAGCAACGGCAACCAGTAGGCACCGTCCACCGCCGCCAGCGCGCCGCCAATGAACTCCGTCATGGCATCATGTCGCTTTCCGTATTACGACTCGTCGGCTTGTGCTTTCTCGATCAGCCGGGTCAACTCCTTATACTCCTTCTCGGTCAGCGTTTCGCCTTTCAGGTCCATCAACGCGGAAACGACGCGTGTGGGTGATCCTTGGAAAAAGGTATCCATCAGATGCTCCAAAGCCGTGGTTCGGACCTCGGAAGCCGGAGTGGTCGGGAAATATTCGTAGTGGTAGCTCTTGCGTTCGTGCTGCAGGTAACCTTTTCGTTCCAAGACGCCCAGAAGGGTGCGTACCGTGGAGTAGCCGGGTGCATCCTCCATCATCTCCATGACTTCCTGAGCCGTGCACCGGTTCTCACGGTAGATGATGTCCATGATCTGCCGCTCTCGGCGGCTGAGTTTTTGATGTATCGGCTTCTTCGCCACTTTTTTCCTCCTTCGAGCCCGTCCACCTCCCTCTATTCTCGCAGCCGGAAGGGCACACAGGCTCATGGAATTAGTGCGGCAAATTTAACACCCGCAGCTTCGAGGGTCAAGCCCTTTCTCTGCAAGGCCCGCATTCTCTCACGATAAGAGTTCCTCAAACAACGTCTGGGCGGAGGGACTCGCCATCCGTCCTTCCAGGCGGTATTCTAAGGCGCAATGAGCATCAAAGAACGAATTCAACTTCAACGGCTTGAGAAGCGTCAGAGTTCTTACGCCCGCTGGGCAATTGTGCTGGCGGTGCTGGCGGCCTTGTGCATGGCCGCCGTGCTGGTGCTGCAATACCGCGCCCAGGCCCTGCGCGGGGAGCGGCGCAGCGCCGAGGCTCAGCCCAACCTTCAGGAGCAGCAGATGCACATCCAGGCGCGGGCCGACAACCTGCGCCTGGAGGAAGAGAATCAGGCCCTGCTCAAGGAGAACGAGACGCTCCAAGAACAGATCGAGTCCCTCAGCAGCGAGCGCGACCAGGCCCTTCAGGACTTGCAGGCGGCCCGCCAGGAGGTCCGTCAGGCCCGCCGGCGTGCCGACTGGCGGCGCCTCAGGCAATCCCAGGCCGAGGGAATCAGCGAGACGCTCAAAGAGCTGAAGGGGAGCGTGCTGGTGGCCTCGGTGCCGGACGATCCCGAGGCCCTGCAATACGCCCGTCAACTGCATGACGCCATCAAGGCCGGAGGCTGGCTGGTTCAGATTACCAGCGATTTCCCGCTTCCCAGCAATCAATTGCGGGGGCTGGCCGTCCTGATCCGCAACAGCGAGAACCCTCCCCAGCACGCCGGACTCCTCCAGCAGGCTCTTGAAAAGCAAGGCATCAGGGCTCCCGGCGGCCTGGCCTCTCACGCCCAAGCCGACGTCGTCCTGCTGGTCGCCCCCCGCCACTGAAACCGCCCGCCCTCCGAATTTTCTCCGCCATTATTAGATTGACATCGATGGAGGAACGCTCTTAGGCTATGTTTTGACAAGTCCGGTTCATTATCTTTGGCCTTAAGGATGGATAGCCATCGGCACACCACCATCGTTGTGGTTCATCAGCACACATTGGTTCGCAGAGGCCTCCGGTCCCTTTTGCAGGAGCGATCCGAATTCGATGTAGCCGGTGATGCCGCACCCGGTGAGGACGCTCTTTCGCTGCTCTCGAGGGTCGAGGCCGATGTCGTCGTCATCGGCCTCGCCGGGGGAGCAGACGTTCTCCTCCCAGCCCTGAACGCATTGCTCAAGACGGCTCCCTCCGCCAAAGCGGTCTTGCTGGCCGACGTTCGCGACGACGGTCTCTTCGAAGAAGCGATCATGCGGGGTGTACAGGGAATCGTGTTGGCCGGCGCCTCCCCTGAGGAACTGTACAACGCCTTAAGCGCCGTCGCCGAGGGGCGCGTCTGGATGGACCCCGGCCTCTATTCAAGGCTGCTCAACCGCGTGCGCCGCCGCGATCCTCAGCCGAGGGACAGCGACCAGGCCAAGATGGCCTCCCTGACCAGGCGCGAGCGCGAGATCGTTGCCGTGCTTTCAGAGGGGCTGACCACCAAGGAGGTGGCCGAGCGCCTCTTCGTCAGCGAGACCACGGTGCGCCACCACCTCACCTCCATCTTCTCCAAGCTGGGCGTATCCAACCGCATGAAGCTGGTCCTCTACGCCCTGCGCCGCGGCCTCGTCTCTCCGCTTCAAGAATGAGGCCCGGTGTCCTGCTCACATGCAGGCCAGCGAAGCATGATGAATACGCCATTCACCTTCCTGGCGCGTCCATACGAAGTAAATCATTCCCTGGCCGATCGGGACGAAAGAGGCGTAAAAACGGGCGGGTAGAGGATTGCGCAAAGAGTCCATCTCGGCGGATTCACCCCGGGGCATTTGCCGGGTGGTCAACCTGGCCAAGGCAAACAGGTCAGTCTTGGGATCGTTGACGAGGGCGGTTCCGAGCTGGTCTACGAAATCCCGGATCAAGTCGTCGCTCAAAGCACGGCGACCCGAAAAGCAGCCAAGCAACCGTTAGCAGTGCTGTCATCGAATGCCGAACACCAACCATCTTGCACCCCAACGTAAAGGAGCCCCCTACTTCTCGCACCCCCTTTTGGACACTCCCTCACTTCAGTTCGAAATAGCTGCAACCGTCTATGTTGGGTAGTTCGAGACGCAGAAGGAGACTCTTCCGGTTTTGTTTCTTGGGCTCGACACGGATCCTGGCGTTAGCCGGACAGAAACCCGGAAAGCTCGAGACAAGACGGTAGTTGCCCTTGGGCACTTCAGGGAATTCAAATCGACCCTCGCCATCTGTCTGGACGCTCGATACCAACTGGTGATCAGGTTCTGAAAACACCCCAATGCAAGCACCTGGCACGCGGACGCCGTCTGGATCCAGAGCTGTCCCGCGCACACGCCCCACCTTGAGAGGATCGTACTCAAACTGATTGCGGTCCTCATACTCCATGTTTTCACAAGCTGGAGGGGCGCTTTGCTCGTGGAGACCAGCGGTCTTCATTATCGCAGGCGCGGCCAGAATGGCTATCAATACTACGAATGTCCTCATGGAATCTCCTCTCACTTCTTTCCCTGTCCAGCCCTCAGTTCATCGTGGATTATCTTTGTCATCTGCTGGGCAAAGCGCTCAGAGGGTATGAGGGCCTGTTCCGCAGCTTGCATCAAGTGAAGCACATCGGGAGGCAACGGATACCTCCCCTTGCCTCTCGGAAGGGCTTGCAAGGCAGCATCACGCTGGTTCAAGAGTTGCTGTGTTCTGATTTCCTGCTGCAAGTTATCCAAAGCGAAAATCGCGTGGCTCCCCTCGTGGCCAAATGCTTCCGAAGCTCGGAGGATGAAGCCGTTCTTGCCGAACAGCCCCTCATATTTCTTGAAGGAAGGGTCGAAATCACCTTGGGTCGGAGAGCGCATCTTTTTGATGACTTTGAAGTTAAGAAATATCTTGGCTTCGCTGAAGTCATCCGGGCCATCAAACTTCGTAATCAGGAATCGGCCCGCGCTCCTTTTGCCGAGGTCCGCGTTTACGATAAAGAATCGTCGGGGATCAGCTTCTAGCCGGTCGAAGGTTTCTTTGAGCTTTGGATGGACAAGGTTGCCATTCTCATCCCGTCGTTCAATGACTTCCCTGATTCGTCTCCATTTCTTGAGTTCGTCTTCACTTAGTCCACTGTTATCTATGATCATGCCAGTGGGATCAAGGTGGGTTAGTGGATTATTTCGTGCGTACGCGTAAAGATTCATCTGCTGAGGATCCGCTACGCGGCTGGCTGCCACGGTAATAGGATCGGTTGCTGTGAACCTCCCTTGGCCGGAGGACAGGTACCTCGCACCCATATAGTCGAGACTGGTTTCGGCGTCGCGTTCCTTGCCCGTGAACTCGTATTTGACGGGGTCGGTTTTGCTGTTGAGGCGTTCGCCGAAGGGGCTGTAGTGGAGGCGGGTGCCGGAGATGACGCTGCCGGACTCGTTGGCCTTGACCCGGACGGTCCCCAGGTGGTCAGTGTAAAGCCAGACCTTGGGGGGACTCATGGCGGCGGTCTGGGTGAAGACCATCTTCCCGTTGAAGTAAAGGTTGTAAGTCTCCCAGATGCCCGAGTAGGACTCCCACACAGGGTTGCCCAGCACATCGTAGAAGTAGTAGCGGGTCGAGCCTCCTACGGTCTTCTTGACTCGCCGGCCCTGACCGTCATAGCCGAACGTGGCGGTCGCTCCGCCGCTAGTCGACTTGATGCGGCTTTCGGCATCGTAGGCGTAGGTCATGGCGCCCCGGCCTGTCCAGGCGTCGGACGGCTCAGTGAGCAGGTTGCCCGCGTTGTCGTAGGTGAAGGCCTGCGAGGGCGTGAGGTTGCAGGTGGTGGCCGAAGTGCCGTTGACGCCCGAGGCGATGCGGTTCTTATTGTTGGCGTTGAGCGTGAACTTGACGCTGGGAGCGGCGGTGGAGTTCGAGCACTGGCTGAGACGGTTGCCCCAGCGGTCGTAGGCGAAGTTCAGCAGGTTGGAGCCGCGCGTGGCCGTGCTGAGGCGGTTGAGGCGGTCATAGCCGTAGTCGAAGTCCCAGCCCGTCACCATGGCGTCCACAACCTTGAGTATGTTGCCGTTGTTCTTGGCGTCAACTGGACGGTTGAAGGTGTAGGTCAGATCGAGAATACCGGGGACGCTGCGGTCCCAGGGCTGCATGCGGTTGTTGTAGAGGATGGTCTCGGTGGTTCCGTTTCCCAGCGTAGTGGTCTCGGTGGCGCCGGAAGCGCTGAAGACGAAGGCGTAGTCACTGACCATCACCTGGCCCGACGAACCATTGCTGTACTCGGCAGAAACCTGCCGACCCGCGTTGTCGTAGCCGTAGGCGATGGTGAGAGGAACACCTCCGGCGCCGTTGGAAACGCCCGGATAGGCGGCGGTTTTGACTCCTCCCGCCGAATTGTAGGTGTAGTTGCCGGTCAGGGATTGAGGGGCGCCGGTGGTGGTGCGCGTCATGGACGTTACCCGGCCCATCATATCGTAGCTGTAGCTCTCGCTGCCCGCTCCGTCGCTCATGCTGGTCAGGCGCCCCTTGCCATTGCTGGCGCTGAGCGAGTCGTAGGTGTAGGTGACGGTAGGCGTTGCCGGGGAATCGTTGTAGCTCTTGCTGGCAGGACGGTTGAGGCCGTCATAGCTGTTCCAAAACGTCGAAACACCGCGGGGATCGGTCTTCTGAGTCAAGTTAGAGGACGCGTCGTAGGCGTAGCTGGTAGTGCCGGAAGCCGCGGTGGAGGCGCCCCATTCGGGCATTGTAGCGCCTGTGAGGCGCCCCAGCGTGTCGTAGGTAAAGGTCCGCTGCTGAGGATCCTGCGTAACCTTGGTCAATTGGTCCAGGGCATTGTATTCATAGGTGGTGGTGTAGCCCGTTGTGTAGGAGCCGTTGGCCGGATCGGGTTCGATTGCGGTAGCCAGACGCCCCAGGGCGTCGCTAATGGCTCGCCGTCCGCTCCCGATCTGATCGGACGCGGTGGTTTGGTTGCCCTGATAGGTGGTCATGGCAGTTTGCCCGTCAGGCGTCGTGACGACGGTAATCCGCCCCAAAGCATCGTAGGTGTAGGTGGTCCATTGGTTGAAAGTAGCGGTGGGGATCTCGTTGGTTGCCAGAGGCGTCAGCGATAGTGGATTGGAAGTCCGCCGCACCCCGAAAATGCCATGATACTCGGTGCGGGTCCAGTCCAGGTAGGCATCGTTGCTGGTACCTGCCAAGCTCACCCTTCCCAAACCATCGAAAATAGTCAGGTCGATGCGGTCCAAGCCGGTGTCGACCTTGGTGAAGACCTTGCGCCGGAAGGGCGTGACTGTTTGGGGCTTGAAGACATTCGAGCCGCCGTGCAGGGTCGCCGAATCGATGTCCGAATAATAGATGTCGGTTTGGCCGCCGTCGGGAAGGATTCTCTGGCGCGGGCGCCCCATCAGGTCGTAGCTGGTGCGGCGGACCCGCCCATTCAGGTCTTCTTCGTCGACCGCCTGGCCCGTCCAGTAGTCGTATTGAGCGTATGAGGCCTGGCTGAGCGGATTGGTGACCTTCTTGACGAAAGCGAAGGCCTTGAGGGTGCTCCCCAATTCGGCGGGGTTGGTTGTCGTGCGGGCTTCCCCGTTGGGAGCGCCGAAGTTGTCGGTGTAGTCAAAGTCGGTGGCGTGGCTGCGGGGATCGATCGACTTGACCGCATTGCCGGCGACGTCATATTGAGTCCAAGCCGTAACCCAACTGGAGGCCGTATTGAGCCAGCGCTCGGCCGAGGTGGCGTTGCCCCGGGTCTTGTAGCTGGTCGTAAAGCCTGTCTGCAGATTGACGATGTTGCTCCTGCTGACCAGTGCGGCGTGGTTGGCAGTGGCGTCGTAGCGATCGTAGTTGAAGCGCGTCTGCGAGCGTAGCGTCAGCCCTCCAGTAGACGGATTGACGTCATAGATCCACACTTCTTTGGGCAGGTTGCGCAGCCGTCAGCATAGGGCAAGGAGATCTCGAAGCGCATCGGACGAACCTCCCAATTTTCATAGGAGCTTTGTGCCGGTGTAAAAACGGTGGGACCAGCCGATTGCTAATCGGAATCGCGGCAGCAGGAGGACGACGATGCGGTGGTGGAGGACTCGACGGCTTCCTGCTTCTCTGGAGAGGCAGAGGCATCAGGACCTTGGGCCGAGCGGCGCCGGGCGACGATCTGGGCCAGGATGCTGATGGCCACCTCTTCAGGCGTCTTGGCGTTGAGGTCGAGGCCGGCCGGGGCCTGGATGCGCTGCAAGTCGTCAGAAGAATAGCCCTTTTTCTTCAAGCCCTTGCGGATGGCGGCAGCGCGGCGGCGGCTGGCCAGCAGGCCCAGGTAGGCGGGCTTGCGCTTGAGGCAATAGCCGAGGGCGGAGTCGTCGAAGGTGCCGTGGGTGGCGATGACGGCGTAGTCGGAGGGGGCCAGGGCGACTTTGCCGCCGCTGCAACAGGGGCTTTCTCTTGACCCGTCCTGCTGCAGAGCCTGAAGGTCGTTCTCTTTTAGGGCCAGCACCTCGAATCGGGCCGCCTCGGCCAGGCGCGCCAAGCTTTCGGCGATGGGAGAGGTTCCGAAGATGAGCAGCCTGGGAAGGGGCAGATTGGGTTCGATGTAGACTTCCATGGCGCCTCCGCTAAAGCAGGTCATACGGTGAAAGAAAAGACCCTGGCGGTCTTCCTCAGAGCCCGGCGCCAGCCGCACCAGGCGGCACTGGCCGTCCTCGAAGGCAGCCCGGGCCTCGCGCAACACCACCGGCTCCACGCAACTGCCCCCGATCCAGCCGGAGATGCGGCCATCTTGAGTGATGAGGGCCTTGTCGCCCGGTTTTCCTGAAGTGGGCGGCTGCACCCGCACCACTGTAGCCGTCACGAAGGGTTGGCCAGTCTTTCGCAACTCCTCCGCGCGAGCGAAGAAGTCTACGAATCCCAGGCCTTGTGAATCGCAGCCATGTTTCTCATTCCCCATGGTTAATCCCCCAGATCATACCAGAGATGGCTCGGGGCGCCCGAGGAGGCAGTTGTGCCTTGAAGCCAGGTATCGAGATCCGGCGCTACGCCCAGGCTACACTGCGAGCGGGTAGAATGAGGGCGATGAAATGGATGCCGCCGTTCCTGGCCGGACACTTGAGGACGCGCCGGACCCAGAGGGATCTGAGGATTCTCCTCTACTATCTGGTGTCCTTTCTGGTGTTGATCGCCATCTACAGTACGACCTTTCATTACCTGATGGCTTGGGAGGGCCGAGACTTCAGTTGGCTGACCGGCTTTTACTGGACGCTGACGGTGATGTCGACGCTGGGCTTCGGCGACATCACCTTCGAAAGCGACATCGGGCGGGCCTTCTCAATCCTGGTCCTGCTCTCGGGCATGCTCTTTCTGCTGGTTTTACTCCCCTTCACCTTCTTGGAGTTTTTCTATCTGCCCTTCATGAAGGCCCAGGCCACCCAGCGGGTGCCGCGTTCCCTGCCCGAGGAGAGCAGCGGGCACGTCGTTCTGACCCACTACGGGCCGATCGCGCGGACGCTGATCGAGAAGCTTGAGCAATACCGCTATTCCTACGTGCTGGTGGTAGCTGAAAGGGAGGAGGCGTTGCGCCTTCACGACGAGGGGCTGACTGTCGTCAGGGGCGAACATGACGACTCGGAGGTCTACCGGCGGGTACGGGTGGAGCAGGCCGCCATGGTGGTCAGCACGGGCAGCGACATCGCCAATACCAGCGTGGCTTTCGCCGTCCGCGACATCAGCCCCGAGGTGCCTATCGCAGCCACTGCCGACAGTGCCAATTCGGCCCAGGTTCTGCGCATCAGCGGCGTCACCCGCGTGCTGGAACTGAGCCAGATGATGGGCGAGGCCCTGGCCAGGCGTACGCGCGGCGGCAAAACCGTATCCCAGGTGTTCGGCCAGGTCGGCCAGGTGCTGATTGCCGAAGCTCTGGCCGCGGACACGCCGCTGGTGGGCAAGAAGATCGCGGAAAGCGGCATCCGCCAGCAGGCCGGGGTGACGATCGCCGGCGTCTGGCAGAGGGGTAAATTCGAAATCCCGCGCGCCGAGACGGAAATCCGGTCCGACACCGTGCTGGTTCTGGCAGGATCACGCGCCCAATTGGAAGCATTCGACGAACTCTTCGCCGACCTGGAGGCAACGGCGCCGGCCCCGGTCTTGATCATCGGGGGCGGACGCGTGGGGCGCGCCATGATCAAGACCCTGACGGCCAGAGGACTCGACTTCCGCATCGTAGAGCGCGTCCCCGACCGGGTCAGGCAAGTCGACAAGCTCGTGCTGGGCGACGCATCTGATGCTGAAACGCTGGAGCAGGCCGGCATCAGCAAAGCTCCGGCCGTCGTCATCACCACCCATGACGACGACACCAATATCTACCTGGCCATTCACTGTCGGCGGGTCCGCCCCGACATCCAGATCGTCTCCAGGGTGACCCTGGAGCGCAACGTCCGCACGCTGCACCGTGCCGGGTGCGATTTCGTCATCTCGTATGCCTCGATGGGGGCGGCCACTGTCTTCAACCTGCTTAAGCGCAGCGACGTCTTGATGGTGGCGGAGGGCCTGGACGTTTTCAGCGCCCCCCTGCCCGCCTCGCTCGTCAACCGCAAGGTCGGCGAGACATCGATCCGCGAGCAAACCGGCTGCAGCATCATCGCCGTCAACATGGACGGCCGAACCGTGATCAATCCTGGGCCCGACTTCCTGTTGACCGCTGGCGCCGAACTGGTGCTGATCGGCACGGTGGAGTCGGAAAACCGCTTTATGGCCATGCAGGGATGAGAGTGCAAGGCGAGCCGAGACTCCAGGGCGGAAGGCTCTTCGACTCTACTCGCTGACCCCCGCCTTCCTCAAGGCCTGCCAAACCCGTTGGGGTGTGATGGGAATCTCCAGGTGGCGGACTCCCAGGTGCCAAAGGGCGTCGACCACGGCGTTGGCGATGGCCGGCGGAGCGCCCACGGTGGGGGACTCGCCCACTCCCTTGGCTCCCAGCGGATGGTGGGGCGAGGGGGTGATGGTCTTGCCCAATTCCCACTTGGGCGATTCCATGGCCGTGGGCACCAGGTAGTCGGCGAAGGTGCCGGTCAGGTTCTGTCCGGTCTCGTCGTAGACGATCTCTTCGAAGAGAGCGGGAGCCAGGCCCATGGTGAGACCGCCTTCGATCTGTCCCTCCACGATCATGGGATTGATGATGTGTCCGCAGTCGTCGACGGCCACGAAACGCCTCACCTTGACCTCGCCGGTGCCCTTGTCGATATCGACCACGCAAATGTAGCTGCCGAAGGGAAAGGTCAGGTTGGGCGGGTCGTAGTAGTCGACCGCCTCCAGCCCCGCCTCCATGCCGGGCGGATGGTCGGTGTAGGCGGCAAAGGCGATTTCCTGGATGGTCTTGGCCTGATCGGGCGATCCCTTGACCTGAAAGCGGTCGACGTTCCATTCCAGGTCGTCTTCCTTGACCTCCAGCAGGTAGGCGGCGATCTTCTTGGCCTTGGCCTTGATCTTGCGGGCCGCCACCGCCCCCGCCGCGCCCGCCGTTGGGGTGGAACGGCTGGCGTAGGTGCCCAATCCGTAGGGTGCGGTCTCGGTGTCTCCCTCTTCGACCTCCACGTCGGCCGCGGGCAGTCCCAGTTCCTCGGCGATGATCTGGGCGTAGGTGGTTTCGTGTCCTTGTCCCTGCGACTTGGTGCCGAAGCGGGCGATGGCCTTGCCCGTCGGATGGATGCGGATCTCCGCCGAGTCGAACATCTTGATGCCCAGGATGTCGAAGTCGCGGGAAGGCCCCGCGCCCACCACTTCGGTGAAGCTGCTGATGCCGATCCCCATCAGTTCGCCGCGCTCACGCTTCTCGGCTTGCTCCTTGCGCAAGGCCGGGTAGTCGATGATGTCCATGGCCTTCTTGAGGGCCGCCGGGTAGTTTCCGCTGTCGTATTCCCATCCGGTGGGCGACTTGTAGGGAAACTGCTCGGGCTGGATGAAGTTCTTGAGCCGGAAGTCGGCCGGGTCCTCACCCAGTTCATGAGCCATGATGTCGGCCATCCGCTCGATCATGTGGACGGCTTCGGTGACCCGGAAGGAGCAGCGGTAGGCCACGCCTCCGGGAGGCTTGGTGGTGTAGACGCCGTCGACTTCGACGTGGGCCGCCTTCATGTCGTAGGAGCCGGTGCAGATGGAGTAGAGTCCGGCCGGGAACTTGGAGGGATTGGCGGCGGCGTCGGCGGCTCCGCAGTCGGAAACCGTCTTGACCCGCAGTCCCGTGATCTTGCCGTCTTCGTCGGCCGCCATCTGGGCCTCGATGTGATAGTCGCGGGCAAAGCTGTCGGCTTGCAGGTTCTCGCTGCGGTCCTCGATCCATTTGACCGGCTTGCCGGTGACCAGACTGGCCACTGCGCAGCAGACGTATCCGGGGTAGACGGGCACTTTGCCGCCGAAGCCTCCCCCGATGTCGGGAGAGATGATCTGCACCTTGTGCTCGGGCAGTCCGCTGACCATGGAGAAGACGGTGCGGTGGGCGTGGGGCGCCTGGGAGGTCATGTAGATCTGCATGCGTTCCCGCACCTTGTCGTAGTTTGCCACCATCCCGCAGGTCTCGATGGAAGAGACATGAATGCGCGGCAAGTACATCTTCTGCTCGACCACCGTGGCGGCTTCTGCGAAGACCTTGTCGGCGGCTTCCTTGTCGCCGGCCTCCCAGTGCCAGATGTGGTTGGTCTTCTCCTCTTTGTCGTCGCGCACGATCACTTTGTCTTCCAGGGCCTGGAAGGGATCGATGACCGGATCCAAGGGTTCGTATTCGACGAAGACCTGCTCCACCGCATCGGCCGCGATGTAGCGGTCGGTGGCGATGATGACGCAGACTTCCTGAGAGGCGTAAACCACCTTTTCGATGGGCAGCACCATCTGGGTGTCGGACATGAGGGTGGGCATCCAGTGCAGATCGCCCGCCTCTTTCAGGTCCTGGCCCGTGATGACGGCCAGAACACCGTCCATCTCAAGAGCGGCGGAGGCGTCGATGTTGACGATCTTGGCATGGGCGTGAGGACTGCGCACGATGTCCATGTAGAGCATGCCGGGAAGCTTGATGTCGTCGATGTAGCGTCCGTGGCCTTGGATGAAGCGGGGATCTTCCTTGCGCTTCATGCGGTGGCCCATGCCGCAGATCTTGCCGGGAGTCTTGACTTGGACGTCGTCTTGCGTGTCGACCCGAGCTGAGACGCCTTCCTTGAGCGGAGTGTGATGCTCGAAACGGTCTTCCAAATGCTTGCTCATGCGGTGGCCTCTTCTTTCTCGCTGGATTGCTGTGACAGCTTCCGGGCGGCGTATTGAACGGCCTCAACGATCTTGTTGTAGCCCGTGCACCGGCACAGATTGCCGGAAATGGCGCGGCGGATGGCCTCCTCGCTGGGATCGGGGTCGGAGGCCAGGAAAGCCTTGGCGGTCATGATCATGCCGGGAGTGCAATAGCCGCATTGCAACCCGTGCTTCTCCCAGAATCCCTCCTGCAAGGGATGCAGTTGGCCATCTTGCGCCACCCCCTCGATGGTCTCCACCCGGGCGCCCTGGGCCTGGACCGCGAAGACGGTGCAGCTCTTGACCGGTTCTCCATCGAGAAGCACGGTGCAGGCTCCGCAACTGGTGGTGTCGCAGCCGATATGGGTGCCGGTGAGGGAAAGGTTCTCGCGCAGAAAATGGACCAGCAGCAGGCGCGCCTCGACTTGGCCCGTGACCTGCTCGCCGTTGACTGTGAGGCTGACATCGTGACGGCTCATGAGGACGCTCCTTTCGCACGCTGCAGGGCTTTGCGGATGGCACGCTTGGTGAGGATGCGCACCAGGTCGCGCTTGTATTCCACCGAGCCGCGCAGGTCGGGGGAGGGCTCGCACTGGGCGGCTGCCGCCTTGCCCGCCTCCTCCAATACCTGGTCGCTCAACTCGCGTCCGGCCAGGGCCTGTTCGGCCTCGGTGGCCCGCATGGGCTGGGGATTGACGTTGGTCAGGCCGATTCTGACGCTGGCGCAGGCGCCGTCATTGATCTGAAGCTGGACGGCCACGGCGGCGACCGCGTAGTCGCCTACCTTGCGCTCGATCTTGAGGTAGGCGCCTCCCCAGTCCGCGCCCGGCTTTGGAATCCGAATCTGGGTCAGGATCTCGTCGGAAGAGAGCGCGTTCTCGAAAAATCCAGTGAAAAACTCGTCGATGGGGATAACCCGCTCTCCCCCAGGTCCTGCGGCCACCAGTTCAGCCTGATAAGCCAGCATAACGGCCGGATGATCGTTGGCCGGATCGGCGTGAGCCAGGTTTCCGCCCACGGTGGCGCGGTTGCGCACCAGCGGATCGGCAATCACCTCTGCGGCGTCGGCCAGCATGGGGTAAGCGGTTTTGACCTGCTCGCTGTGCTCGATGTGGGTTTCGCGCGTCATGGCGCCGATGGCCAGGCTGCCGTTGTCCTGGCGCACGTATTCGAGATCGCTCAAACGGTTGATGTCAATGAGGACGGCCGGCAAGGCCAGCCGAAATCGCATGGCCGGGATCAAACTCTGTCCACCGGCCAGGATCTTGGCGTCATCCCCGTGCTCGCCGAGAAGGGAAAGCGCCTCCTCGAGCGAGTCTGGAGCGTGGTAATCAAAAGGCCCTGGAATCACGTCGGTCTCCTTTCCGAACTGAGTGGTGGAGATTCTAGCTTTCACCTTAAAGCTTTACATGTCAAGTTTCAAAGTGCGGATTGCGGGTCAGCAGGAGACGACCGCCCACCAGAGGCAGCAAAACGACGTCCAAGGGGCTGAAAGGCACTCAGGGCCAGCAAGGAATAGGCTTCATGATTGCCCCCCGGATCGCCACCCGATCATCCAGGCTCGCCGCCCCCAGCGTCAATGGCGGCAGGCGGACTCAAGCGCGGGCGCGGACACCGGACAGACTCTGCAGATGCCGTGCGAGTTCTTGCAGCGAGCGCAGGTTGTGAACGGGAAGGAAATCGTCGACCAAGGGCAGGGCGGTCGCCATGCCTTGGGCCAGGGGTTGATAAGAGGCCTGTCCCAGGCGGGGATTGAGCCAGATGAGGCGGTGACAGCTCCGTCTCAGGCGCTGAACCTCGCGCTTGAGCTGCTCGGGATCGCCGCGGTCGCAGCCGTCGCTGGCCACCATCACCACGGCTCCGCGACGCAGGACGCGCCTTGCCCAGCGGCGGTTGAAGCGGCCCAAACACTCGCCGATGCGGGTGCCGCCTGCGAAGTCGAAGACCTCCTCCGCCACCTCCTGCAAAGCCTGTTCGGGGTGGCGCAAGCCCAAGGCGTTGGTGATGCGGGTAAGGCGGGTGGCGAAGACGAAGCTCTCAACCTGGAGCGACGAGAGGCTGATGACGTGAAAGAACTGAAGCAGCAGGCGGGCGTAGAGCTCCATCGATCCGCTCACGTCGGCGATCAGCACCAGGGGACGCGGTTTGATCTTGCGGCGGCGGCGAGGCAGGCGGATCACCTTCCCGTCCTGCCGGGAAGCCTGGCGCAAGACCTTGCGCAGGTCGAGCTGGCCCCGGCGGCGGTCCGCTATGCGGCGCCGGCTGCGCCTGCGGCTGATGTCCCAGTCCATCTGCAAAAGCAGGCGGCGGACGGCCTGCCGCTCTTCCTCGCTCATGCGGGCGAAGTCCTTGCGTTGCAGGACTTCCGCCGAACTGTAGGCGCGGCTGCGGTCAGCCACCTCCCGCTCGGGATGGTGGGCCGAGGCCCGGGCCGCCATCATCGAAGCCAGCATCAGGGGCTGTGCCGAGCGCAGCGTCCGGGGACGGTGGCGGGGAGCCCGGGGAGCCTTGCGGGGAGACGCCTCACCCGTCTCCCCCCCGTATCCCCAGAAGCGCTCAAAAAGCCGGGCGAAAAGCTCAAGGTCTTCCTTGCGGTAGACGAGCAGGGCGCGGGCGGCCCAGTAGAACTGAGTCCGCGAGAGCGGATCGATCCACCTGAGACCGCGGGCCAGCCCCCGGCTTTGTTGAGGAGACACGGGCAGTCCGGCGGCGCGCAGTTCCCTCCCGAAACGCACGATGCGTGCGAAAAGGCCTTGGCCCTCCAAACCGTCACCTGGAAATGGGCTCCCCGTAAAGCTGCTCATGACGCCAGCGATCAGATCCTCAAGTGGTTCATTATGGCCTAGGGCCACCAGGTGGCTAACAAGTTCACACACGAATCAAGTTTCAGCGACCGCGCTGAAGGCCTAATTGCTCTCGGCGGCATGAGGCTGCTCGCTGTCAATAGCCTGAGCGGAGTTCAAGATCTCAGCCGTGGAATCGCGAAGCTGTTCGATGTCGTCCTGGTGTTTGAGGAAGAAGCCCAAAGTGGCTCCCACCGCAGCCGCATCCAGGCTCTTGAGATCGAGCTGGCAGAGCGCCTCGGCCCAATCCAGAGTCTCGGCCACGCCGGGTAGCTTGTAGAGGTCCTGCTCGCGAACCTTCTGGATGAAGGCCACCGCCTGACGGCTGACCTGCTCCTCCAGGCCGGGCACCTTGCGGCGGACGATGGCCAGTTCTTTCTCGAAGCTGGGGTACTCGATCCAGTGATAGACGCAGCGGCGCTTGAGTGCGTCGTGGATCTCGCGGGTGCGGTTGGAGGTCAGGAAGACGACCGGCTTGTGCTCCGCCTTGAGCGTCCCCAACTCGGGAACGGTGACCTGAAAGTCGGCCAACAACTCCAGCAAAAAGCTCTCGAATTCCTCGTCGGCCCGGTCCAGTTCATCGATCAGCAGAACGGGAGCCTGATCGTGGCTGGCTTCGATGGCCTGCAGCAACGGACGCTTGAGGAGAAACTTCTCGCTGAAGAGATCGGCTATGCCCTCCCCTTCATGAGAAGCGCCGCTGCCCCGCGCCTGAATCTCCAGCAACTGCCTGGGATAGTCCCATTCATAGACGGACTGGTTCAGATCGAGCCCTTCATAACATTGCAGCCGGATCAATCGAGTATCCAGGACTTTGGCGACCACCTTGGCCAGTTCGGTCTTGCCCACCCCCGGCTCGCCCTCCAAGAAGAGCGGACGCTGCATGCGCAGCGCCAGGTAGAGGCAAGTCGCCAGCGCCTCATCGGCCAGATAACCCTGCTGATCCAGTCCCTTCAGAGTCTCGCCGATCGACTCCGGTATGCTGCCCCATGCTGCCTTTGAGCCCATAAGTTATTCAGGATACCAGAGGAAGGCCCAAGGGGAATCCGGCTCCAAGCCAGGTCCCTTAGGTGAGACAAGCTGGTGGCAGGAGAGAGTATCCTGTTGTTTTGAGGTTGCGCTCACGAATCTAAGGGAGTACAAATAAGGTTGGTGAATGGCCTAAACAATTGATTCTTGGAGGTAGCCCATGTCGTTGGTTCAAGTCGGTTCCATTTACATCAATTCCGCCAATCTTACGGGCCTTTCCGACGTGCAGAAGATCCCGCCACCGGATGGCGGTCAGGCCAGCTTTAGCTTCTCGATTTACCTGGAGGGGTCGGAGACGGGAGTAGTCAGCCAAGACGAGGCACGGGCCAAGGCCATGCATGAAAAGGTCAAGAGCAAAATCAACCCTCGTTTTCTCTATTCCAGCGGTGGGGTTACCTTGAGCGTCACGGCCGTCAACAGTATTGGAGCGATCACATCCCAGCCGACCCGCGAGGACCCGGAAGGCGCCGGTTTCCTGGTTCAGATGGACGGAGTGACCGTCAACCTCCAGTACGCCACCGCCGAGAAAGCCGAGGCCGGTCGACAGGGCCTGATCGACAAGATCAACAGCATATCCTGACGCCAAGGCGCAAATTGGGGCTGACTGAGGCGGGTCCTGGCCGCCGGGCGCGGCTGCCGGGACTCGTTTTTCTTGGCGTTGGCAGATCGGCTAGGGGCGCCCTAGGGCCACTAGGTGGCCAACAAGTTCACACACGGGTCAAGTTTCAGCGACCGCGGTGAAGGCTCAATTGCCCTCGGCGGTATGAGGTCGCTCGCTACAAATTGCAGAAGGTGACACCAGGCCAACTTAACGTTTTGTTCAGTTTCATCGCGTTATTCGTTCATTTCAGATCCTACACGAGTTATGTATTCAGCAGCGTGGCAGAGGGCCGCTCCCTCGTCGAGGCTTTGGGTACCTTCAGCCTTGAACCTCTCGAACCGCAGTGAACTGTTTTAGTGACTTGCTTGCTCCGCAAGGCCCGAGAAGCTATACAGGAATGTGAGGAAACCGTACCCGGATTTCATCATAAAGGAGGATGATTCCATGAAAGCATTCCTGCTGATCGTTATTCTCGGCCTGACTGGTTCGGCCACCGCTTCGCCCCCTCAGGAGGGCTCCCCGGCGACATCGACTCCAGCCGAGTTGGTCGCTACCTACGAGAGCCTGGCCGACGTGATTTTAAGCGCCAAGGAATCCGAAGAGAACCTGGTCCGTTCCATTCTGGCCACCGCCTATACCCACGCCAGGGCAGTGGCGATGCGCGCCAGGGCCGGCATCGAGGCCGGCGAGGACGTGAAGGCCGACCTGGAAAGACTGGCGACCCTCGTTTCTCAACTGGCCAACGAGGGAGATGCGGCGGTGGCGGCCGTGCGCAAGCGTCTTCTGGAAGGAGGCCACCATCACAACGCCGAGGGAGAGCGGCAGGGCCTTTACGACGAGGGATTCGTTATCGTGACCCGCGCCGCCAAGAAGTCCTTTCTCGACTCGGCCAACAGGATCGCGCGTATGGCCGCCGATCCCGACGCCTCCGAGCTGGTAGAGGAATGGCAGAAGGTCGCCGACGAATACGAGAGGCTCATGGCGTCAATGGAATGAGCCTTTCCTTTCTCAACAACCGCACCCCCAAGCTCCTTCCGGCACTTGCCGTGGCGATGGCAGTGGCGTCTGCCGGTGCCTGGGCTGAAGAGCCTCGGATCCACTTCGAGGAAGTCTCGGCCCAAGCCGGGCTGACCAGAGTCCTCCTGGCCGGACGGCCCGGTAAAGATCATCTGCTCGACTCGGCCGGTGCCGGCGCGGCTTGGCTGGACTATGACCGCGACGGATGGATGGACCTCTATCTGGTCAACGGGTGGAAGCTGGAGGGCAGCCAGGTTGTGGAAAAAGGGCAGAACGCGCTCTACCGCAACCAGGGCGACGGCACCTTTCGGGATGTCACTCGCCAGGCCGGCGTGGGCGACCCCGACCACTGGGGCAGCGGTGTGGCGGTGGCCGATTTCGACGACGACGGCTGGCCCGACATCCTGGTCACCAACTTCGGCCCCAATGTCCTCTTCCGCAACCAGGGGGACGGAACCTTCCGGGACGTAGCAGCCCAGGCCGGCATCCAGACGCCGGGCTGGAACACGGGTGCCGCCTTTTTCGACGCCGACCGGGACGGCGACCTCGACCTCTACATCGCCGCCTACATCGAGGCCTCGCTTGAAGACGTCCTCAAGGCCAGCCCCTCGCTGGATTGGAAGGGGGTGGCCAAGGTGGCCATGGGGCCCTTCGGACTGGAAGGCGCCAGGGACCGCTTTTTCCTGGCGCTCGGCAACGGACGGTTTGAGGAGGCCACCGACTCGGCGGGGCTGGAAGACCGGGGACGAGGATTCGGTTTCGCGGTCCGGGCCGCCGACTTCGACGGCGACGGAGACAGCGACCTCTACGTGGCCAACGACTCCGATGCCAACTACTTCTACCGCAACCGAGGCGACGGCACTTTCGAAGAGATCGGACTCTGGAACGGATCGGCCCTCGATCACAACGGATCCGCCCAGGCAGGAATGGGAATCGCCGTCGGCGACGCCCACCTGAACGGCTTCCTGGACGTCTTCGTGACCAATTTCTCGGAAGACTTCAGCACCCTCTACAAGGGTCTGGGAGGAGGCTTCTTCGAGGACGCCAGCATCGAGTCAGGAGTCGGCGACGCCACCTACGCCCCGCTTTCCTGGGGCGCCGCCTTTGCCGACCTGGACCAGGACGCCGACCTGGACCTGGTCATCGCCCACGGCCACATCTACCCCCAGGTCGATCTCCATCCGGAGGTCGGGATGCGCTATCGTCAGACCAACCAGCTCTTGCTCAATTCCGGCCGCGGGACCTTTCAGGACGCCACTGCGGCGGCCGGCCCGGCCTTCGGGATTGCCCACTCGAGCCGGGGGCTGGCGGTGGCCGACTTCGACAACGACGGAGACCTCGATCTGCTCTTCACCAATCTGGACGCGCCTCCCACTCTCCTGCGAAACGACACCCAAGGCGGCAACTGGCTGACCGTGACCTGCCAGGCTCCGCCGGGAGCCGGCGGCGTGATCGGAACCTCGGTTTACGTGACGGCCGAAGGAACGACCCAACGGAGAGACATCGCCAGCAGCGGCTCCTTCCTCTCGGCCCACGACCCTCGCCTCCACTTCGGACTGGGAAGCGCCCGCGAAGCGGATCGCGTGGAAGTGGTCTGGCCTGATGGCAAGAAAACCCTGCTGGAAAAGGTGGCCGTCAACCAGTTCTTAGAAATACCAAAAGAAGCCGCAGCGAAAGACTGATGCTGGAAGCTTTTTTCACACCCCGCGGCGTGGCCGTCATCGGCGCCTCGGCCGATCCGCTCAAGCTGGGCCACGGAGTGGTCCGCAACCTGGTGGAAAGCCGTTACCGGGGCCGCATCTAC
This sequence comes from Acidobacteriota bacterium, assembly GCA_035471785.1. NCBI lineage: Bacteria > Pseudomonadati > Acidobacteriota > Acidobacteriota bacterium. The sequence goes on along the minus strand of DATIPQ010000042.1, from coordinate 13,695 downwards.
CCGGTCAACCCCAAGGCGGGGGAGATACTCGGCCTGCAATGCTATCCAACCGTGACTGAGGTTCCCGACCCGGTCGATCTGGCGGTCGTGGTCGTTCCCGCCGAGATGGTCGGCTCCATCGTCGGAGAATGCGGGGAGAGGGGCATCCGGCACGCCATCATCATCAGCGGAGGCTTCCGCGAGATCGGTCCCGAGGGGCGCCGGCGCGAGAAAGAGGTGGGCCAAGTCGCTGCCGGCTACGGGATGCGTATCCTGGGTCCCAACTGCATCGGCACCATAGACACTCATTGTCCCATCAACTCCACTTTTGTAACCGGCACCCCGCGGCCCGGCGGTATCGGCTTTCTTTCCCAGTCGGGGGCTCTGTGCGCGGCCGTCATCGACTGGGCCAGGGCTTCGGGAGTGGGCTATTCGCGCATGGTCAGCCTGGGAAACCAAATGGACGTTAGTGAGACCGAGGTGCTGGAGACCTTTGCCTCCGACAACAGGACCCAGGTTATTGCGGCCTATTTGGAGGGGGTTGGCGATGGGCTGGCCTTCATGCAAGCCATCGAGAAGGCGGCCCGCAAGAAGCCTGTGGTCGTCATCAAGGCCGGGCGAGCCAAAAGCGCCGCCCAGGCTGTAGCCTCGCATACCGGCGCCCTGGCGGGAAGCGCCGAAGCCTACCAAGCCGCTTTCCGTCAAAGCGGCGCCCTCAGCGCCCATGGCGTGGAGGAGCTTTTCGACTGGGCCCGAGCCTTGGCCTGGCAGCCGCTTCCATCCGGCAACCGGGTTGCGGTGCTGACCAACGCAGGGGGGCCGGCCATATTGGCGGTGGATCTGTTCGAGTCCGCGGGTCTGGAATTGGCGCCCTTGAGCAGCCAGACGCGAGACTACTTGCGGACCCGTCTTCCCCAGGCGGCCTCGGTGGCCAACCCGGTGGACGTACTGGCCGGTTCAGGACCGGGCACCTACGGGGTGGCCCTGGACGCGCTTCTCTCCGATCCGTCGGTGGACGCGGCACTGGTCATCCAGGCTCCTCAGAACTGGTTCTTGCCCACCAGCTTGGCCGAGGTCGTGAGCGAGGTAGCCGCCGCTCACAGCAAGCCGGTCCTGGCATCCATGATGGGACTGGCTTCGGTGGATGAAGCCTTGCGCATCCTGCACCGGCGCCGCATTCCCAATTTCGCCTTCCCGGAGCGGGCGGTTTCGGCGCTCAAGGCCATGCGGGCCCGCCGGCTTTGGCTGGACACGCCGCCTGAGCCCCCCGCACATCCTCAGGCACCCGACCCTGAGGCGGCCGCCCGCGCCCTGCACAAGTCCGACCTCCCTGCCCTCTTGGCAGCCTATGGCATTCCCATAGCGGAATCGCTGCCCGCCGCTGATGCCGAAGAAGCCGCCCAGCAGGCCGAAGAGATCGGATTCCCGGTGGCGCTCAAGCTGCGAAGCGCCGAGATCTCCCATAAGACCGACGTGGGGGGAGTCGTCCTGGAGCTGGAAAGCAAAGCCGAGGTGAGGGAGGCCTTCGAGAGGATCATCGACTCGGCTCGCAGCGCCCGGCCCGGCCTGTCGGTTGACGGCGTCTGGGTCCAGAAGATGATCAGCGGCGGACAGGAGATCCTGGCCGGAGTGCGCCGCGATCCGCAGTTCGGCGTCCTGGTGGTGGCGGGCCGCGGCGGCGTTGAGGTTGAACTGCTTCGCGACATCTCCACCGCGGTTGCGCCATTAAGCCCGCGCCAGACGCGGGAGATGCTCGACGCCACCCGGGCCGGAGTCCGCCTCAAAGGCTGGCGCCATCTCCCTCCGGCGGACATCGAGGCAGCGGTCGACGTCATCCTGCGCCTGAGCCAAATCGCCCTCGACCTGCCCCAGATCGAGGAACTGGAAATCAACCCCCTGGCCGTCCTGCCCCAAGGCCAGGGCTGCGTCGCCCTGGACGTGCGGGGGAGTCCCGCAGCTTCCACTGCAGTCCCGTGAACTGCGACTGGGCTTGCTGGACCTCGGAAACGATGTATCGCTGCTGCTCAGGCGACAACTGCAGAGCCCGCTGGTGCTGCATGACCAACTCAGGTGGAAAGAGATGGCCCTCGAGGGGATCGGCTTGCTTATGTTCGTTCAATCGATGAGTGGCCGAACTGCATCTCATATATGACATCCGGAGCCGGATGACGGGCAAAAAGGATCACTGCAAACGGTTTGTGTCCGTTGATGCATGGGGGGATAATTGGACTGGAGACGAGGAGGGACATACCCATGCCAGTCCAAAAACTCAAAGCATTTCTCAATGAGAACGGCGTTAAGTACGTAATGATCAGCCACTCTCCCGCCTATACCGCCCAGGAGATCGCGGCCTCGGCCAAGATTCCCGGCATGGAACTGGCCAAGACGGTCATGGTCCGCCTGGACGGGGAAATGGCCATGGCAGTGCTTCCGGCATCGCGGCAAGTCGATCTGGACAAGCTGGCAGAACTGAGCGGGGCTGAGGTTGCGGAACTGGCCACAGAAGACGAGTTCAAGGGCCTGTTCCCGGATTGCGAGCCTGGCGCCATGCCGCCCTTCGGCAATCTCTACGGGATGCCCGTCTACGTGGCCGGCGCCCTGAGCGAGGACGAGGAGATCGCGTTCAACGCAGGCACGCACACCGAGTTGATGCAGCTTCGCTACCAGGACTTCGAAAAACTGGTGCAGCCTAAGGTGCTCGACTTTTCAGTGCAGGCCGTTCCGAATTGAGAAGTTCCAGGTACGCCTGCAGCGTCCTGCTTCCCATGGACTCCAGCGCAAAGTGCCGGGAGCGGACGCGTGCGTTCCGGCTCATTCGGCGGCGCAGGGACCTGTCCTCCAGCAATCTGGAGATGCTCTCCTTCAGGCCCCGCCTGGAGCGCGCCAGCAGTCCGCTATGACCGTCGGCCACGATGTCGTTCAGCCCCGGGGCCCGAAAACCGACTACAGGCAGTCCGGCGGCTTGGGCTTCGATGACTGAAAGGGGGAAGACCTCGCTGCGTGAGGCCGTCACGAAGAGGTCTGCCGCCGCCAGGAGAGCAGGGATCTCCTGTGGCGGGCAAGTGCCCAACAGGCCAACCGAATCAGGCGCCTGCAGGCGAGTTCTCCTGCGTTCCAGGCGGGCACGCTCGGGGCCGTCTCCCACCAAGAGCAGGCGAAGTCCGCTCCAACGGAGTGATAAGGCCTCCAAGACCTCTAGCAGGACGTCGAGATCTTTCTCCCTGCCCAGCCGGCCGACGAAGATGAGGACCTTGGCGTCCTCAGGAAGACCGAGCCGGCGGCGCTGGGCAAGGCCGTTTTTACCTGCAAAGGCTTCGAGATCGATCCCATGGGGGATGACTTGAAATCGCCCTCTTGCCTTCCAGCCCTCCAGCCGTTGGCGCATGGCCCGAGAGGGCGCGAGGACGAGGGAGCAACGGGGGCAGAACCAGCGCAAATAGCTGCGCAGCAGCACTTGGCCGACCCCCAGGAAGGGCCGCGGGGCGAGGGCGGCGAGATGAAGATCGTAGCGAGTGTGGGCCGTGAACACCAGGGGCTGTCGGCGCTTGGCGCGGCGAGTTCCAAGCCATCCCGAGATGAAGGGATGATGGGCGTGAATCAGGTCCATGGAATCGAGCTTCTCGCGGGCTGAGCGGCTCAAGCGGGCACCCAGGTGCAACCGCTTGCCCCCATAGCGCGGGGCCACGGGGAGTGGAGGAGAGCGTACGATCCGATGAGCGGCATCTTGCGGCAGCCGGGGACCGAAAGTAAATGTCCAGACCTGATGGCCGGCGCCTTCCAGGTACCGCTTGAGCTGGTCGATGTGGATGGTGACCCCGCTCAGGTGAGGGTGGTAGAGATCGGCCAGCATTCCGATTTTCAACAGACCGCCTTCCCGGGACTTATGAAAACGCGCTGCGGCCGTCAGGATCGCGGCGTCCGCGGAGAATGTAGATGAGACTCTCAGAGTAGTGGAAGAGTGCCGCCCAGGCCGCCAGGTGCACCGTCCACAGCCCGGCATCCGCCCAGTAGGCCAGCCCGAACCAGAGAAAGCCGGCCCAACCCATCAGCTTGCCGCTCCACAAATGCAGCAGCAGCACGCGGCCTGTCTTGCGCCAGCAGACGAGTGCATAGACGGCCGCCAGGGGCAGGAGCAAAGCCAGGTAGATCTCCATCCAGGGGCGCTGTAGGGGCAGCTTCCAGTAGGCCCATCCGATGCCAAAGACCGCGAAGATCACGTCGGCGACGCCATCGAAGGCCGGTCCCAGAGTCGGTCTCTCGGAACGGCGCGCCAGAGGCCCGTCGATGAGGTCGCTGACAGGGGCCAGCAGGTAGAGGACGAGAGCGATTCCCGACAGTTCCCAGGCCAGGGCGAAAGTGATGGGGAGGGTCAGTGCGATACGCGAGGCCGTGGCCCAATCCGCGGCCGAGAGATGGAGTCCTTTTCTGGGAATCATAGGTCAGCGACATCATCATACTCGACCGGCAACCGGCTGTCCCGCGCCTGAGGATTTGTGGAGCCCTGAGGGGCGATGCTAGACTGATTCGATGCGAAAGGGTCGACTGTTCCGTTGGGCAGCGGCCGCATCGATCACCCTCATCGTACTCATCGGCGTCTTGGGCGGCTTCCAGGAGAAGATCCCGAGGGCAAGTCGTGTGGCCGGCACGGAAAACCGATTGCCGGGGCTGGGACAGACCTTCCCCGAGTCGAGCCGGATCACCTTCAGCCCCCGGCACGAAGCCTATCCGGCCTGGGATAACGGCGGAGAGCAAATCGCCTACATCATCGACCCCAACCAGTTCGGGAGCGGTGCCGCGATCGGTCTGGCCAGCGCAGACGGGACCTCGGAAGGGGTGGCCGCCATCGGCCCGCCATCCCCGCTTGGATTTGCGGGGTCTTTGAGCTGGGTCGGCCAATCGGGGCTTTTGATGCTGGCTGAAACGACCCTCAACCACGAGTACCTGACCTTCGACAGCAGCCTGGCGCCCTTCACGCGGACAGTCGAAGATGGCTCGGACCCAGCCTTCGATGTGAAGCTGCGGGCGGCTTTCGCCAACATCGGAGGGGGACTGGGCGGGTATCACGTCATCGTCTCCCGGGACGGTTCCAGGGCGGCCTGGCGCGTCAGTTCAGTCGGGCGCTGCGGGGACACCGAGATGCGGGTGGGGCTTTTCGCCGAACTGGACGGGCAGTTCGCGGACCAGTCCGGAACCCTAGTGCTGGAGGAGGAGTGTACATTTCCCCAGCGGCCGCGCTTCATTGACGGGTTCGACCTGACTCCTGACGGTTCGCGGCTGGTGATCAGCTTGCCCCGCGATGAGCAAAACACCTTCGACGGGATCGGAGCCGTCCCCGGGGATCTGGTCATCCTCAACAGCGACGGTTCCGGCAGCGGGCAGTTCCTGACCAACTCGGGAAGCTACGGGGTGGCTAATTTCTTTCCCCGCGTTTCTCCCGACGGGACCCGGGTCGCCTTTACACGGCGCACTGCCGGGGGACCCAATCAGATCTACACGGTCAACCTCGACGGCACCCAGTTGACTCAAATCACCGAATCGCCGGCATCCCATCCCACTTGGTCGCCCGACGGAAGGCGAATCGCCTTCTCTGTTCTCGACCAGGACGGAGGCAATCCCAACTTCAACATTCACGTCGTCGATCTGGAGGATGACACGGGCCCCTTTCTCTCCCCCGCGCCCGATTTGGACGTGCTGCGGCAGGCCTTGGTCGACAGCGATTTCGACGATGTTCCGGAGCCGGGCCAGGACAACCGCCTGATCGTGGAGCGGGAGGGCAACCTGATACGCGTCTTCCAAGCTGATACCCCCGACATCGTCTGGCAGGTTATCTGCAGCGACCCTCATCCGGTGACCGGGCGTTTTCAATCCTGCGCGGTCGATCCGCCCACTTTTCCGCCGCCCAGCAGTTTCTGGCAGCGCCTCAAGAAAGCTTTCCTGCGGCAGGTGATGGGTGTAGATGCCGACAGGCACATCATCTCAGCCGACAGATTCGACCAGAGCTACCGGTTGCGCTCCCTGGTGGTGGAGAGCGAAGTCGAAGGTCAAAGCACCCAGATGAGCAGCGTGGCGTTCCAGGACAACAATCAGGACGGCGTGACGGACGACATCGAAATCGGCGGCTTCCTCTTTTTGCCCTCCTTCAGCCTCAACCCGCTTCTGGCGGATGTGACCGGCGACGGCAATCCCGACTTCGCCGGATGGCCCATCACTTTTGAGGGAGGCCGTTACTTTCTTCCCCTTGCGGACAGCAACGGCGACGGCGTCCCCGACACGACCCTGCTCGACTTTGACCGCAACGGTTTGCCCGACCCCGGCGGTCCGCGCTTGGCGGAATTCTTGACAGGCCCTCCCCCGGGTGACGCCGAACTGACTTTTCATTTCGCCCAGTTTGCCAACGGCGGCGCCTCTCAGGGGGTGAACCTGTCCAGCACCGTCGCCCTCTTCAATCCCAATGAAGCAGCGAGCGCCGAAGTGGAAGTCGAGATCAGGGGCGACGACGGCCAGTTGCTGACCGTGAATATCAACGGCGCCCCGGTGGAGGGCACCACCTCGCTGAGCATCCCGGCGGGTGGGCTCAGACTGCTGCAGACCGATGGCGAAGGCGAGATCACGGCCGGGTCGGTGAGCGTGACCTCTGATCGGGCCATTGGCGGCAACCTGCTCTTCGGCGGCAGCGCCGGATTCGCCGGCGTGGGCATCTCGCACGTCATGGAGGGCGGTTTCTCGGCCATTATGGAAAGCGACCAGGCCAGTGGCACGCGGACCGGCATCGCCGTCCACAATCTGGGCGGCTCGCCCTCGCAAGTCCGCTTCAGCCTCTTCGATTCCGACAGCCTTTTACTGGCGCGCAACGACCTGTCCCTGGCGGCGCGAGGGCACCGCGCCCTCTTCGTGGATGAGTTCCAGTGGCAGAGCGTGAACGGATCTGAACTCGATTTTTCACAGTTTCGCGGAGTTCTGGAGGCCGACAGCCCGATGCCCCTGGCGGCCACGGTCCTGCAGTCGCGTCCGGGGGAGATTGCCACCTTGCCGGTGGCCAACCGCTTCCTGTCCCGGGATCAGATCGCGATTGCCTCAAGGCGGTCCCGCGGCCAAACTCCGCCGGCCGACCTGTTTCAGAAACTCTACTTCGCCCATTTCGGAGACGGGGGCGAAGGCCTTTCGCTCTTCAGCCAGATTCTGCTCTTGAATCTCAGTTCCAGGCAGGCCTCGGTCAGGATCATCCTGCGCGATGATCAAGGCGCTCCCTTGACGGTCGACCTGGAGGGGGAAGAGGCGGAAGGGCAAAGAAATCTAACGCTTCCCGCAGGAGCACTCCGAATCCTCACCACGGACGGAGAAGGCCCGCTGGTAACCGGCTCAGTGACCGTCTGCTCCGATCAGGCTCTGGCGGGACTCATCCTGTTCGGTGGAGATGTCGGCGTGGCTGGCGTGGGAGCCGGCTCGTTGCTGAGGAACGGCTTCTTCTCGCCCATGGAGCGAATTGAGGAGGAGTCTTTGAACACGGGTCTGGCTCTGATGAACCTGGAGGAAAGCAGCGTCGCATTGGAGCTGCGGCTCCACAACAGCGACGGGGATCAGATCGCCTCCGCCGAGTTGACGCTTCCGCCACTCGGTCACCGGGCCCTGTTCGTCAACGAGATCCCCTGGGCCGAGGAGGAACTGGATCTCTCCCGCTTCAGCGGGCTGCTGACAGCTTCCACCAGCGGAAAAGTGTCGGTACTGGTGCTTCGGACGCAACCCGGGGTCTTTGCCACCCAGCCGGTCATTCCCAGCTTGAACTGAGGGGTTCATGACCACCATCCTCATCGCCTGCTACCTCGCCGCTCTCGGTACTCTGGCAGTCTTCGGGGCGTTGGGCTTTCTCACGCTGGCGCTGAGAGAGGGGCTAAAGGACCGTCGGCACCCCTGTTTCAGTCCACCTGGGGCGCAACTCCCCAAGGTGACCGTTCAATTGCCTGTCTTCAATGAACGATACGTGGTCGCAGAACTCATCGATTCGGCGGTGGCTCTCGACTATCCGCGGGACAGGCTGCAGATCCAGGTAATCGACGATTCCTCGGATGACACCACCCAGCGCGCCGCACAAAGAGTCGCCTTCCACCAGGCTCAAGGTGTGTCCATCGAACTGATTCACCGCAACGCACGAACGGGTTTCAAGGCGGGAGCGCTGCAGGCGGCTCTGAGCAGCGCGGAGGGTGAATTTCTGGCCCTCTTCGATGCCGACTTTCTCCCTCCCCGCGACTTTCTGCGAACGACAATCCCCCACTTGATGGGCAATCCCAGGCTGGGCCTCGTACAGGTGCGCTGGGAGCACCGCAACTGGCGGGATTCCTGGGTCACCCGGGCTCAAGCCATCGCTATCGACAAGCACTTCGCCATGGAACAGTTCGTTCGCTTCGAAGCCGGGTTCTTCCCCAAGTTCAATGGGTCCGCCGGGGTGTGGCGGCGCCAGTGCGTGGAGAGCAGCGGAGGCTGGCAGTCCGACACCCTCTGCGAAGACCTTTGCCTGAGCATTCGCGCCGCCTTGAAAGGATGGCAATTCCTCTTCCTGCCCGAAATCGGCGCACCGGCGGAGCTCCCGGCCACCATTTCAGCTTACAAGAGCCAGCAGAACCGTTGGGCCCAGGGCTCGACGCAATGTGTCGTGAAGTCCGGAAGAGCGATTCTGCAAGCCGCCGAATTCTCGCTCATGGCGCGCTCCTACGCGCTGCTGACCATGATGGGCTACCTGACCAGTTGGGCGGTCCTGGTGCTGCTGGCCTCGCTGCCTCCCCTGGTCTATCTGGAGTACCGGTTTCCTCCTCAGTTGCTCATCTTCGGCGTCTTTGGCTTGGCGCAGCCCGTTCTCTTCTTTCAGTCCCAGACAATTCTTTACAAAGATTGGTTGCGCCGGATGCCGGGCCTGCTGATGTTGCCCATCGTCGCCGTCGGTATCGCCCCCGCCGTGGCCTGCGGCGTCCTGGCCGGACTCACCAGGCGGCGAGCGTCTTTCCTCCGCACTCCCAAGGGCGGAGGCAGCTATCGGGTGCCTCGGGATCCGACTCTCTGGATCGAGCTGGCGGCTGGGCTCTACGCCATGTTGGGCATCGCGCTTTGCCTCTACCTGGCCAATCTCCGCCCCGTTTTCTTCTTCGCCCTCTGCGCCGTGGGACTGCTGGGAGCGTTCACGCTGGGCCTTAAGGACCGTCTAGCCGAGGTCACTCGTAGCGCAACGCATCCAGCGGTGAGGTCCGCAAAGCGCGCCGGGCCGGAACCAGACAGGCCAGCAGTCCGGTGCCGGCCAGGACGGCGGCCGTCAGCAGGAAGACGGAGGGATCGTGGGGATCGGTGCGGAAGAAGCCTTCCGCCAGCATCGGACTCATAAGCGCGGCGATGGTCAGGCCCAGCACGATCCCGGCCCCCACCTGCAGTGTCCCGCGACGCAGGGACTGGGAGAGGATGTGGACGCTTGAGGCTCCCAAGGCCCGCCGGATGCCCATCTCGCGCACCCTTTGCTGCACCGTGAAGGCCACGATGCCGTAGAGTCCCAGCGTGGAGAGGAAAAGGGCGGCCAGACCGAAGAAGAGAAAGAGTCCGCCGAAGACCTCTAACAGGGCCTTGTCTTCCAGGACGGCCCGGTCGAGGCGATCGACCTGGGCCACGGGCAAGTCGGCATCGAGGCGCTCGACGGCGTCGCGCAACACACCCGCCATGGCCATGGGCGCGGAAGCCCGCACCAAGATGTCCATCGAGTTGGCGCTCTGCCTCATGGGCACGTAGACCCCGTCGGCGTCGGGCAGATTGAACTCCAGGTTGACGATGAGCAGGTTGGGGACCACCCCCACGATGGTGCGGGGAGATTCTTTCCAGGAACTCCGCCCCAGCGTGATCTGCTTGCCCAGCGGATTCTGGCCGGGGAAGAAGCGGCGGGCGAAGCCTTCGTTGACGATGGCCACCCGGAGAGCGTTGAGATCGTCGGAAGCGGTGAAGTCGCGTCCGCTCAGGACGCGGGCTTGCAGCAGGCTGAAGAAGTTCTCGGAGACGGTCACCCGTGCCGTCAGCGGCAGGTCCTCTTGGCGCTCGACCGCCTGCCCTTCGATCTCCACCGGCCAGCCGGCGCTGCCGCGTCCGGGCAGGGTGGAGGTGAACGCCACCTCTTCCACTCCGGGCCGGGCCCGCATCTCCTCTCCCAGACGGGAATAGAAATCGTAACGCTGGGCATGCTCCGGGTAGGAAGTGCGGGGCAGCTCGATGGCCGCCGTCAGCGTGCGCTGGGCGGGGATGCCGAAGTCGAAAGTCTTGAGCTGAATGACGCCTTTGATCATCAGGCAGGAGATGGCCAGCAGGGCGCAGGAGAGGGCGATCTGACCTCCCAGGATCACCCGGCTGAAACGGCCCATCTTGAGGGTCCCGGTCAGCGATTCCTGCTGAAGCACCTGCTGGATGTCGGTGCGCGAGGTGCGCCAGGCCGGGACGGCTCCCGCCGCCAGGCTGCCCAGGAACACCATGGCTGCAGCGAAGAGCAGTGTGGGTGCGTCCACCCTGATGTCGATCCAGAAGGCCATGTCGCCGCTCATCCCGGCAATGCCGTGGTTGAAGAACATGACGCCCAAGGTGGCTATCGCCAGTCCCAGCACTCCGCCCAGAGCCGCGATCAGGAAGGACTCGCCGAAGACCATGGAGGCGATCCTCCAGCGGCTGGCTCCCAGAGCCGAGCGGATGGCGATCTCGCGGGTGCGCGAGAGGGAGCGCGCCAGCAATAGATTGGCCACGTTGGCGCAGGCGGCGATGAGCAAGAAGGAAACCGCCGCCAGCATGGTGTAGAGGATGGGCGCCACATCGCCCATGCGTTCCTGGGTGTAGGGGACGATGACGGCCCGGTCGGCCTTGCGCTCCTCGGGTCCCACGTCCTCAAGCTGCATCGAGAAGGTCTCGAACTCGGCCCGCGCCTGAGAAAGCGTGGCTCCGTCCTCGAGGCGGCCCAGGACGTTGGCGCGGACATCGACCGACAGCGGGTCCGTGCCCTGCTCCCGAGCCTCCAGGCTGAGGGGCGTCCACAGCACTTCTTTGGCGGGAAAGCGGAAGCCTTCGGGCATCACTCCGACGATGGTGTGAGGCTGGGCGTCGACGCGGACCTGACGTCCCAAGACGCTCGGGTCGGAAGCGTAACGGTTCTCCCACACCGAGTGTCCCAGCAGGACCACCGGCTCGGCTCCCGCGGCGGCGTCCTCAGCGACGAATCCGCGTCCCAGCGGGGGCTCCACCCGCAGGACGCCGAGCACCTGCGGATCGAGATAGCCAATCCTCACCTGTTCGGCGTGATGGCCGTCCCCGCTCAGACTGGCGGTGGAATCGCCGTAGGCAGCCAGTTCCTCGAAGCTGGTCTGGTGCTGGCGCCAGTAGCGGAAAACGTCCGCCGGGGCCTGACGCAGGTTGTATCCGCGTACCGGGTTGGAGAGCCCGATGTAAAAAATGCGGTCGCCATCCTCGAAGGGCAAGTCGCGCAGCACTCCGTTGACGATGGAGTACATGGTGGTGGGAATTCCCACGCCCAGGGTCAGCGCCACTACGGTGACCAGCAGAAAGCCGGGCCGCCGCGACAGTGAACGCCAAGCCATCCGGATCCCCGAAATGGGCACTAATCCCATCTCCCTCCGTCGCACGATCCAGGACTCGGGAAGGGGTTTGGTCAAGGGATTGGCAGCGGTGCGGATGTCGCGGACCAGCCGGTCCCAGTCCTCGACCTCGGCCTTGGCACTCTCGACGGCTTCCTCCTCCGACAACCCTTGGCGTCGGGCGGCGGCGTAGGCGTCCTCCATCTGCTGCGACAGCTCCTCGGCGAATTCCTCTTGCCGCTCACCCGTCAGCCCGCGGCCGCGCAGGTTCTTGACTACGTAGGTCTTCCAATCAGGCATGCTGCACCTCGAGCACCTTGTCTATGGCCCTGACGAAACCTTCCCAGCTCTTGGACTTGGACCGCAGAATCTCCTGCCCCCTGTCGGTGACACGGTAATAGCGGCGCCTGCGCTGGCCGGCCTTCTCCACCCATCTCCCCTCAATCCACTTGCGCCGCTCCATGCGATAAAGAAGCGGATAGAGGGAAGCCGCCTTGTAGCTGACGGCCCCTTCCGTCAGCCGTCCGATCTCTCCGGCGATGTCGTATCCATACCTCGGCTTGTGGGCCAGCACGCACAGAACCAGCATCTCGCCGGTGCCCTTCTTGAGTTCTTCGATGGCATCCAAGATTTGTTGACCTCCAATATATTGCGCTCCAATATATACTGTCGAAAGACGGATGACAACCTCAAGTTTGTCCCAACGACCTGGACTGGAACGGAGCAGAAGTCTTTCGAATCGATTCCCGCTTCGCCACTTCTTTCGTGATGGGTCTCGCCCATGTTCGAATAGGCGACAACCGCTTTGCTTACGTCAATCGGGCGGGCCACGCCGTCCTGGCCTACGAGGCGGATGACTACATTACCGAAATCGAGCCTGGCGAAGGTGAAACCGACAAGAAGCGAAAGCGGCACGACTGAGACGGCCACTACGGCAGGTGAGACTCGATCATCATGCGCAGTTCCGACAGGTGTCGCCAGCCGACTCCCGAGTCGACTTCCAGGAAGCGGCCGTCGGGCCCCGATGAGGAAGATGCCGGGGAGCATGGGCAGGCGGTAGCTGGAGGCCACGGCGTCTCCCTCCAGGAGGATGGTGTAGGAGGGGTTGTGGTTTTGCAGATAGCGGCTCAAGTTGGCTTGGGAAACCTCCCAGACGTTGATACCGACTACCGTTAGGGGATCATCGGCGTGTCGGGCCGCGATGTCTTCAAGTTCGCCCTTGAGCTGGCGGCACTTGGGGCACCAGCTCGACAACCAGATGGAAAGCACGACCAGGCGTCCTCGAAGCTGTTCCAAAGTGACCGTCTCGCCGGTGCGGTCTTCCAGCGAGAAAGATGGCGCAGGCTGTCCGACGGCGATTTCGGGTTCCTCCCAGGGCTGAACCTGGAATAGCGGAGTGAGGACCGGCTCTGAGTCCGAGGCCGGCTCAGCGATCCGCCATGACGCATCGTGTTTGCCCACCAATGCGGCCGCACAATCGAGATCCAGACCCTTTCTGCAAAAGACTATTAGGTGATAACTCCCGATTATCATCTTCTGGCTATCGACGGTCAACTCTAGACATCGAGAATCTTGAGAACCGTTTTTCCGAGGTCACGAGGTCCGATACTTGGAGAGAGTTAGCGGAAGCCTTTTCCAGAGCTACTTGCATCGCTCTCTTCGGCAGCGGAGGCAATCTGGCCATAGCCGATCACGCCGCTTCAGATATTGCGCGGCTTACTCCCAAGCGCACACTCGCACCTGCCAGCGGAGCCGCCATCTCTGCCCATATCAAGGATTTCACGTACAGGGCATGGCTGGCCAAATGGTTGGAGATTCACCTGCGGGGGCAATCGAAGGAGTCCATCGGCAAGACACTTCTAATTGGTTTCTCGTCATCGGGCCGCAATCAAGGCATCCTCGAGGCGTTGAAACTCGGGATTGAACGTGGCGCAGTCGCAGCTTTGGTTTCCGGACGGCCTCCAGAAAAGTCAGTCGATAACAGGATAATGAAGCTTTGTCTTGAATGTAGATACTATCACACCGCCGAAACTCTAAGCCTTCTCCTCATATATGCTCTCATTCAGAGCGCTGGCTTCAGGTGTCCCTCCATATCTCGGACAACTCAAGATCGATAGGC